>JBAZHU010000107.1:0-5635 GCA_041652215.1 Methanoregula sp.
CGTGCTTTGTCTCCTTGATGAGCGGCGTGTGTACCGTGATCACATCGGCGACCTTGAACAGTTCATCGATGGTCATGACCCTGACGCCAAGCTGGGCGGCCCGCTCTTTCGAGATGAACGGGTCGTAGGCGACGCATTTCATGTCCATCGCGTTCGCACGCTTTGCCACCTCGCGGCCGATCCGGCCAAAGCCGACGATACCAAGGGTCTTCTCGTTGAGCTCGACACCCATGAACTTCGAGCGCTTCCACTCCTTCTTTTTCAGGCTTGCAGTTGCCTGCGGGATGTTGCGTGCAAGGGAGAGCATCATCGCCATCGTGTGCTCGGTCGCCGCAAGGGTGTTTCCCTCGGGGGCATTAGCAACGATGACACCCTGCTTTGTCGCCGCATCCACATCGACATTATCCACACCGACACCGGCACGCCCGATAAATTTCAGCTTTTTGCCAGCCTGTATTACCTTTGCGGTCACTTCCGTGCCGCTCCGTACGATCAGGGCATCGTATTCGCCGATAACCCCACAGAGCTCGTCCTCTTTTAAGCCGGTCCTGACATCAACGTCGCACGCTTCCCGGAGGATCTCAAGCCCTTCTTCCGCCAGCGGATCGCTGACGAGCACTCTCGCGTTTGCCATAAAAACCCATACAATATCTGCGCAATACCTAATCAGGGTTATTCTTACCTCAGGGAAAATGCGGCCGGATCGTCCAAGGGGACATACCGGCAGATGATAATACTTAAACAGGGGGGAGGTGAGATCATAAGTGGTGCGAGCATGAAAGAAGTGCCCAATATTCTATGGCTCGAAGAGATCAGGAAGGAGGATATCTCGTCGGTCGGCGGCAAGGGAGCGTCCCTTGGCGAGATGGCTTCGATCGGCCTTCCGGTGCCCCCGGCATTCGTGGTCACCGCCCAGGCGTTCCGGAGGTTCCTGGTCGAGACCGGTCTCGATCAGAAACTCTTCAAGGTCTCTGATAATCTGGATGTAGAGAATAATGAGGCTCTCGAAAAGGCCGCAGATACGATAAAGGCGCTGGTGACGAAGGCCAAGATGCCGGTGGCGATAAGGGACGACATCAAAGCCTCGTATAAAAAGATGGAGACAAAAGACCTGATTGTTGCCGTGCGATCGAGCGCAACTGCCGAGGATCTTCCGGATGCAAGTTTCGCCGGCCAGCAGGAGACCTACCTCAATATCAAGGGTGAAACGGCGCTCCTTTCCGCAGTCCAGGACTGCTGGGCCTCGCTCTACGGGGCACGGGCGATCTATTACCGGGCAAAGCAGGGATTCGAGGAGGAAACCGTGAACATTGCGGTCGTCGTGCAGAAACTGGTGCACTCGGAAAAGGCAGGGGTCATGTTTTCGTCCCACCCGATCAGCGGAGAACCGCTCACGATTATTGAGGGCTCATGGGGTCTGGGCGAGGCGGTCGTGTCCGGCTCGGTCTCTCCGGACAACTACGTTTTTGACCAGCGGACAGAGACCCTCAAAGAAAAGACCATCACCAACAAGAACGTGGAGATCGTTCCTGACGGATCCCACGGGACGAAACTGGTTGCGGTCGATGCGGCACGGCAGGATGCACGGGTACTCTCCGATGCCGAAGTTGCAAAACTCGCCATGTACGGCAAGATCGCTGAGAACCATTATGGGATTCCGCAAGACGTTGAATGGGGCATTGTTGCCGGGACGATCTATATCCTCCAGTCCCGGCCGATCACGACCATCGGGAAGAAAGAGGGAAAGGGCATGTCTGGACAGAGCAAGGATGCAAAGATTCTCATAAAAGGCCAGGGTGCGGCGCCGGGTACCGCAACCGGTAACGTGGTCATCATCCGGGATGCAAAGGATACCGGGAAAGTAAAAGAGGGCGACATCCTCGTCACCCGGATGACCAACCCGGACATGGTGCCGGCGATGAAAAAGGTCGCGGCCATCGTGACCGATGAAGGCGGCATGACCTGCCACGCGGCCATCGTTTCCCGGGAACTGGGCACGCCTGCGGTAGTCGGGACAAAGACCGCCACCCAGCAGCTCAAAAACGGGCAGCTCGTTACCGTTGACGGAGAGATGGGGATTGTCTACGAAGGTGCGGTCGGCGGGCAGGCAACGGCAGCCGGGGCGGCACCGGTGGTTGTCGGCAGCGCACCGATGATCACGGCAACAAGCGTGAAAGTCAACGTCTCGATCCCCGAGGCAGCGGCCCGGGCGGCGGCGACCGGCGCTGACGGTGTCGGCCTGCTTCGGATCGAGCACCTGATCCTCGGGCTCAATAAGACCCCGGGCTGGTACATCTCCAACCACAAGGAAGAGGAGTTCGTCAGGGAACTCTACGATGGCATAAAGATCGTGCTCGACGCATTTCCGGGAAAAACGGTCTGGGTGCGGACGCTTGATGCCCCGACCGATGAGTTCAGGAACATGGCGGGCGGCGAGAACGAGCCGATGGAGCACAACCCGATGCTCGGCTGGAGGGGTATCCGCCGCGACCTCCAGAGCCCCGACCAGTTCCGGCTCCAGGTAGAGGCGTTCAAGCGCCTCTGGAAGGCCGGTTACGAGAACCTCGGCGTTATGTTCCCGATGGTCTCTCACCCGGACCAGTTCATCAAGGCAAAACAGATGATGGCAGGATGGGGCGTCGATGTAGAGAAGGCGACGCTCGGTATCATGATCGAGATCCCCGCAAGTGCGATTATGATCGAAGACTTCCTCCAGGCCGGCATTAAGTTTGCCTCCTTTGGGACAAACGATCTCATCCAGTACACAATCGCCATCGACCGGAACAACGAGAACGTAGCCGACATGTACAACCCCCAGCACCCGGCCGTGCTCTCGCTTATCCACAACTCGATCCAGAAGTGCCGCGAGTACGGGGTCGAATGCTCGATCTGCGGGCAGGCGGGCTCCGACCCGAAGATGGCAGTCTGGCTCGTGGAACACGGGATCACCAGTATCTCTGCAAATATCGATGCCATTGCAAAGATCCGCGAGGCGGTTGCCCGCACCGAGAAACGCATCATCCTTGAAGCTGCGAGAAACC
Organism: Methanoregula sp.; assembly: GCA_041652215.1. Taxonomy (GTDB): domain Archaea; phylum Halobacteriota; class Methanomicrobia; order Methanomicrobiales; family Methanospirillaceae; genus Methanoregula. The sequence continues at coordinate 3,042 of JBAZHU010000107.1, forward strand.
GCGATGCTGAATAAGGGCACGACAGAAGACGACCTCTTCTCTTTTTTATCCTCAAAAAAACAGGAGGATATCGATCATTCCTATATCTTAAGTTCCATGTGCACGCTCCCGCACCCGGTCGCGGTAAAAGCACATGCCCTGTTTATGGAGACAAACCTCGGCGACCCCGGGCTCTTTCCCGGGACGGCATCCTTAGAGCGCCTGCTCATCGAACGCTTCGGCACGCTCTTCCACAAACCGGATGCCGGGGGATATGCGACCTCGGGCGGCACCGAGTCCAATATCCAGGCGCTCCGGCTTGCAAAAGCCCTCCGGCAGGTGGCCCGGCCGAACGTGGTCGTCCCCGAATCCGCCCACTTCTCGTTCAAGAAGGCCTGCGATATCCTCGGCCTTGAGATGCGGAGCGTGCCGCTGGGTCCCGACCTCCGCATGTCGGCAGATAAGGCCGCCGGACTTGTCGATAAGAATACGATCTGCATGGTCGGCGTCGCCGGCACCACCGAGTACGGGATGGTCGACCCGATCGCCGATCTGGCAAAGATTGCCTGCCAGCACGATGTTTTCCTGCACGTGGATGCAGCATTCGGCGGCATGGTGATCCCGTTTCTCGATACCCCCATACCCTTTGATTTTGCCCTGCCGGGAGTGACGACCATTGCCGTCGACCCGCACAAGATGGGCATGAGCACGATCCCGGCCGGCTGCCTCCTGACACGCGAGCCGGACATGCTCGACGCGCTCAACATCGACACCCCCTATCTCACGGTGAAAAAAGAATACACGCTTGCCGGCACCCGGCCGGGCGCCCCGGTGGCAGGAGCCCTCGCGGTGCTCGACTACCTGGGGGTGGAAGGAATGAAAGCAGTCGTCGCCGGCTGCATGAAAAATACCCGGCGCCTCATCGCCGGCATGGGAACGCTCGGCATCGAACCGGCCGCAACCCCTGACGTGAACGTGGCGACCTTTGTCTGTCAAAAGGCCCCGGCGCCGTGGAAGGTCTCGTGGACGAGAAACGGTCACCTGCGGATCGTCTGTATGCCGCACGTGACCCGCGATCGTATAGAAGCATTCCTTTCAGATTTTGGTGATATGCATGCTTGACAAACTGGTAAAATCCCTTGAATCATGCCCGATGGTGAAACGGGGCGAGTATAACTATTTCATCCACCCGATCACCGATGGCGTCCCGCTCGTTGAACCCGCCCTGCTCCGCGATGTGTGCAGCGCGATGATTAAAGTGCTCGATCTCAACAACGTGGACAAGATCGTGGTCGTCGAGGCGATGGGCATCCACATTGGCGCGGTGCTCTCGGTGATGACCGACATCCCCATGACCGTCATGCGCAAGCGGGAGTACAAACTTCCTTCAGAAGTACCCGTCCACCAGAAGACCGGATACTCGAAAGGGGAACTGTACCTCAACGGTGTGTACAAAGGGGACCGGGTCGTGATCATTGACGATGTCGTGAGCACGGGAGGTACGATGAAGGCGCTGCTTGCGGCACTGGAGATCGCGGGTGCAGAGGTAAAAGATGTCTGTATCGTCATCCAGCGCGGCAACCCGGATATCGGGCGGCCGTACAAGTCGCTCGTGAAGATCGATGTCACCGACCGGGTGCATGTGGTTGAGCGATACGTCTGACCTGATCCAGAAACTCGAACGACGCGGGGCGCACAAGGTTGCCCTCCAGTTTCCCGAGGGGCTCAAACGGCAGGCGGCACCGGTCGTCGCCGACTTAAAAGAGGCAGGATTCGAGGTGCTTGTCAGCGGGGATCCCTGTTACGGCGCCTGCGACCTTGCGCTCGATACGCTGGCGTTCGGGGATGCTGATGTGCTCGTTCATTTCGGGCACGCGCCGGTGGACGAACGGGAGAACGTTATCTTCGAGCCGTGGACGGTGGACTTCGACGTTGCGGTCCTCTCCCACGCCCTCCCCCTGCTTAAGGAAAGGACCGTCGGCCTTGTTACCACGACCCAGCATGCGCATCTTGTACCGGCCATGGAATCCTTTCTTTCCTCGCACGGCATCGATGTGCGGGTCGCCGGGGGCGCCGGGCGCACCCCGCTCCGGGGGCAGGTGCTCGGGTGCAGTTTTGCCGCGGCAAAATCAACCGGGGCACGCGAGATTCTCTTTATCGGTACCGGTGTTTTCCACCCGATCGGCATCGCACTTGCGACGAAAGCCCGGGTGATTGCACTCGACCCCCTCACGGGAACTGCACAGGAAGTCAGTGCCGATACGCTCCTGCGCCGGAGATTTGCGGTGATGGAAAAAGCCCGGGGCGCACGGCACACGGGTATCATCGTGAGCACGAAAAGCGGCCAGCAGCGACGGGCGCTCGCGGAACAGCTTGTTGCACTCTCGCCCGGTGCAGTCATTATCACCATGCGGGAGGTGAGCCCGGACGAACTGCTCAATCTCGGCTTTGACTGCTACGTGAACACTGCCTGCCCCCGACTGGCCTACGACGACCAGGTGAGGTTCCCAAAACCGGTTCTCTCCCCGCAGGAGTTCGAGATCCTCTGCGGCGTGCGGACCTGGGACAACTACACGATTGACGAGATCTCATGAAACTCAGGCAGCTGGAAATAG
>JBAZHU010000108.1:0-5624 GCA_041652215.1 Methanoregula sp.
TTACGCCCGTGTCTGGATGAAAAATACCGGAAGCGAACAGATACCCATTTCTGATATCGAACGATCCGATGTCATCTGCGGGGATGCAGGGAATTTTAACCGGATGGATCTCTCCATCACCCCCACATCAGGTACTCTTGCTGATGGGCAGTGGCTGTACATATTGAGCGATCTGAACCACAACACTTACTGGGATCCCGGTGAGACTGTTGAGATCGACGCCCGTACCACGACACTAAACATAGATGGAAGTCCGAATTACTTCCAGTTTACCCTGCCCGACGGAATCTGGAGGTCGGACCAGTTTACGGCGAGCGGCCCGTAAGGTGACCCGGTATGGCAGTTGCAGATCTTATCGGGGCGGCTGTAGGAGTTCTTCTTCTGGTGATCGTAGCGTACATGCTGGTTGGGAGTACTCTTTCCACGGCCGAGCTCGTCACAAGCGCCCAGAAAGCCGTGACCCTGCAGGAGGAGACGCGGTTACGGACCGATTTTACCATCATCGAAGCGACGAAGGAAAATGAGTTTACATTTAACTGCACGATTAACAATACCGGAAAAGAGATCATCTCGGATTTCAGGCACATGGACATCATTGTCTATGGCCGTAGTACCAACGATTATCAGTTGTATACCTACAGCGATGTCGTGAGTCCCGGGACATGGACGATTGTCGATCGGGGCAATGAAGTCATCCACCGCTCCGAACTGGACCCCGGGGAATCCTACAGGATACAGGTTACAACCTCTGGTATAGGTATATTACCCTACTGGTTCCAGATCACTACAGGAAACGGGGTCTATGCATCGAAAATGCTCTGACGGGGAAAAGAACGATGGCTGCTGACCTTTCCGACCTGATGGGGGGCGATGACCGGCAGATCATATCAACCGGGAACAACGAACTGGACAAGAAGATTGCCGATGGCCTTCCCGTAGGTTCCCTGACCCTCATCGAAGGGGAGAACGATACCGGCAAAAGCGTCCTTACCCAGCAGATTGTCTGGGGTGCCTTGAAACAGGGTTTTTCTGTCGATTTGTTTACAACGGAAAACACCAGCAAGAGTTTTATCAAACAGATGGAATCGATGAGCCTTGATATCTCCGATTATTATGCATGGGGATATCTCAAGATCTTTCCCCTCCACGTGGTAGGTTTCGAATGGAAAAAAGAGGAGATGCAAGGCATTCTGGCGCGGTTGATCTCGTATATCCAGAACAGCAAAGCGGAGGTTGCAATTGTCGATTCACTGACACTTTTCACCGAATATGCTGAGACGGATACCATCCTCACCTTCTTTACCAACTGCAAATCACTCGTGGATCATGGCAAAACGGTTCTCGTCACGCTCCATACCTACGCTTTCGAGGAGGACACGCTTGTTCGGATCCGTTCCATCTGCGATGCGCATCTCAATATGAAAAAAGCCCTTGTCGGAGACAAGTATGTCATGGTTATGGAAGTAGTCAAAGTCCGTGGCGCTCATAAAACGACCGGAAACCTTGTCAGCTTTGAGGTGCATCCGGGCTATGGCATGAAAATAATCCCGATGAGTTTTGCGAGGATCTAAGTATGAGTTCCCTGACGGTCGCGATAAATCTCCCGTTCAAACCCGAACCGGTCGATATCGATGTGGACCTGTACGCGGATCTCGACTCGGACGCGTTGTTCAAGATGCTCCCGGCCAATGCGAAGGAGTACGTGCAGAACAGTCCGCATCTCCTTGAATATCTCCACACGTTCCCGGTCAATACCTACGGCATCCCGCTCTTCTTATCGGAATTAAAAAAGGATGTCCGCAATATGAAGAACCCGAACATTATCTATCCGGTCAACGATACCACCTTTATCCACATCCTGCCGGACCCGGATGATGTCAGGAACTTTTACATCCCCATTGAACCTTCGTTTCTGCACAGCGTCAACGATATCCTGCCGGTCATCGAGACCAAACTTATCGATCTTATCGATGGCCTTGAGACGGATCCGACCACTGACAAGGAACGGACAGATGTCATAAAAAAAATGCTTGCCTCAGTCGCAATCATTAAACCTGTCGGCGTTGATATCGCGAGCCTGACAAGAAAAGATAATCAGGGTGCCAAATCCAAACTGGTCACCTTCCTCAACACGGATTTTACCGCACAGGATAAAATGAAATCCGGGAAGAAGAGCAAAAATATTCCCATTACCCCGGAGGGCAAGGTCATCCTCTCCAACGTAGAGTACCAGGCAATCGAGTATCTCCTTATCCGGGATAAAATCGATATGGGGGTCTTAAAGCCGTTCCTTTCCGACCCGTATATCGAAGATATATCCTGTGACGGTGTGGGTCCTATCTTCATCGAACACAAGATCTTCAAAGGCCTTAAATCAGTCATAGAATTCAAGGTATCGAGCGAACTCGACGACTTCGTGGTCAAGGTAGCGGAACGGATTAAACGGCCGATCACGTACCGAAGCCCTATAGTCGATGCAACCCTGCCGGACGGTTCCCGTATCAACATCGTCTACGGGACCCAGATCAGCAAGCACGGCAGCAACTTCTCCATCCGTAAGGTGAATGAAGTGCCGCTCTCCATCCTCAACATTGTCGAGAGCAACGGTATCGATTACACCGCCGCCGCATACCTCTGGATCTGTATCGAATACGGCATGTCCCTCTTTGTGAGCGGCGAAACGGCAAGCGGCAAGACCACGCTCCTCAATGCCATCACCACATTCATTCCTCCTGAAAACAAGATCATCACCATAGAAGATACACCCGAACTTAACGTCCCGCACCGGAACTGGATACGCGAGGTGGCACTGGCAAAAGGCGGAGGGGAGGCGACCGGCTCAGGCGGCGAAGTCACCATGTTCGATCTCCTCAAAGCCGCTCTGCGTCAGCGCCCCAACCAGATCCTTGTCGGTGAGATCCGTGGTGTTGAGGGAAGCGTCGCATTTGGTGCAATGCAGACAGGTCACCCCGTGATGAGTACCTTCCACGCGGCCTCTGTGGAGAAACTGATCCAGCGTCTCTGCGGTGATCCCATTAATATCCCGAAGACGTACGTAGATAACCTCAACCTGGTCATCATCCAGAGCGCGGTAAAAAGGCCCGACGGGCAGACTGTGCGCCGGATGATCAGCTGCAACGAACTGGTGGGATACAATGCGGAGACCGGAGGATTCACGTTTGTCCAGATGTTTACCTGGGAACCGGTTACCGATACTTTCGTGTGGTCCGGGAAGGGAAGTTCATTTCTTCTCGAAAACAAGATCGCTACAATGCTGGGGATCCCCGATAGCAGGAAAGCAGAAATTTACCTTGAAGTGGAGAAACGTGCCAAGATCCTCGAACGTCTGCACAAAGCCGGGTACGTGAAATTCTGGGATCTCTTCCACATGATCACCAAGATCAAGAAACAGGGTCTCCTTACCATTGGGGCATAACATGCCTGAAGAGATTGCCCCTCCTGATACACAGAAAGCGCCACAGACAAGAGCCCTGCCGTTTACCTCTCAGATTGCGAGTCTGAAAGAGAAACTTGCCGGCATCCAGGAACAAAAGAAGATAGGAGCCGATCTTCTTTTCATGACGACGTATATGGCATCTCTCGCTATTGCCAATGCGACCCGGCCGGAGATCTTTTCCTTCGCATCAGAACGTCATGAGTATATATCGGCAAAATACATCGGAAAAGTCGATACATTTGTTAAAAAATGGAACTACAGTTATGCCGAAGCCCTGTCCATTGTTGCCGAGCGGACGCAAAATGACATCCTCAGAAGCATGCTGAACCGGTATGCAAATTCCATTGATTCCGGTGTTCCAGATGAAGATTTCCTGAGTAATGAACTTTCAACGGTCCGGAGTGTCTACCGGAACCAGATGGAGCAGGGGATGTCCATGCTCCAGAAATGGGGAGATGCATATGTCGCCATGCTCCTCTCGGGCACCGTTATTGCCGTCATCATCATGATATCGGTGGTGATCTATGCCCCTACGGATATCCAGTCGACCTTCAACATGTCGTATGGGATCATCCTTGCTATCTGTGTATTTGGCATCACCCTTATGTATACGACGGTCCCTGACGATCCGAAAAGCCATGGGCTCTCCGGGCGTACGTCAAAAGAGCAGCAGACTATTCACGCTATGGAGAGGATCATCGTCCCGCTCACGTTTGCCATTATCGTTGTTCTTGTGCTTCTCGGTGCCCCCTCAAGTCTGGTTTTTATTCTTGCGGGGCTCCTGATGGCACCGCTCGGTATCATCGGGTTTATTGACGATCACAATATCACCCTGCGGGACAATGATTTCTCCGTGTTCATTCGGAGTTTTGGCGCGGTCATGGGCGGGCAGGGTACAACCGCCGTGTACGCGCTGGGAAGTATCGACAGAAAATCGCTCACGGCCCTCGAACCCCTGGTAAGTGGCGTATATTCCAAACTCAACCTTGGACTTGATGAAAACCAGTGCTGGGACAAGTTTATCGGGGAGTCCGGGAGCAACCTCATTTATAAGTACCTCAACATTTACCGGGACACCGTCAGGCTCGGAGGTCCACCGGAACCTATCGGTACCGTGGTGGGGTCATCGATGCTCGAGCAGACCCTGCTTCGGGAAAAGAAGGATATGCTGGCTAAAGGTTTTATCGTCCTTCTGGTGCCGATGCATATCGCTATGACCGGTCTTTTTGTTGCGCTGTACCAGATCCTTGTGGTGCTCACCGACTCCGTGGCGAGCATGATGACCCAGTTTCAGGAGGTTTCTGCAACATCGGGCGGGCAGAGCTCCGGTGTTTCAGCGGGCAGCGTGTTTGGCGGCGGAATGAACCTTTTTTCCAATTTCCCAAAAGAAGCGATGCAGACCTATGTCACCATCACGCTTGCCATCCTCACTATATCCAACATCATCGCCGCACGTATCGTTGGCGGGGGGGATCGATACATGTATTATTTCTACGCGGCAATATTCTGCACATTGACCGGACTTGTTCTTCTGATGGCACCGAGTGTGGTGGGTCTCTTCTTCAGCGCTGAAGCACTGACGAATATGGGGAGCGGGGTATCCGGGACTGGTGTATGATATGAAAGAGACTACCCGCAGGTCGGTTCTTTTTGCCGTGATCGTGATAACCGGTTCTGTCTTGATCCTTGTGGATATTCCGCTTCTCTACCTGATTCCCCTGATTATTGCGGTGGGCTTTTTCCTGTTGGTCCTTCTCGGCTCGATCACGGTCACAGATATTAAAAAAGCGGTTTCAAAACTGTCATTAAAAAACCTGCGTCACCCGCCCTTCCTCAAAAAGCTCGAATCCGTAAAACTTTTCGAAAAGAAAACCCCCTCCCAGAAAAATACCGGGGAAAAAAAGACCGGTAAGAGCGCCCAGGTAAAACCGGTGGAGAATTCAGGTGGGATCCGGCATCATCTCTCGTTACTGGCGTCATCTGTCGCTTCTTTCGGGAAGATCCTTACAGAACACAAAAAAACCGCAAAAAAACCCGAAGAAATTAACAAACTTCTAGAGCATACAATAACTGAAAAAGTCAGCAGGGGATCTGCACTCGAAAGCGCCGCATCAGTACCGGAAGCGTCAGGAGCAACAAAAGGCGGTGCCGGGGGAGACTCTGATCC
>JBAZHU010000109.1:0-5619 GCA_041652215.1 Methanoregula sp.
TATTCCGCAGATATCTCCGAGAACGTGATCAACTATATTGTCGAGGAGGACCGATCTCTGCACCGGCACCCTTCCGGTAAATAATCTGCCTTGGATACATCCGTATTTTTTTATAAGGCTTAATAAAAAAAATGAGCTGCCTGCACTCATGTTTTCTGCTTTTTCTGTTTTTCATAATACGTGCAGAATGACCCGCACCGGTTGCACTTTTTGGATCCTTTGTTGCAGGGCTCGATATGGATGGTAACGTTTGCCCGGGGGTACTCCACGAGCAGGTCTGATTCGAGGTGGTCAGCGAGATCGTGTGACTGGGTGACGGAGACATCCCCGGGGACAACCAGGTGGAACTCGATAAAGATCTCCGGGCCGGACCGGCGTGTCCGGAGGCCGTGGAACCCTGCGTATTCGCTTGCATGTTCGCAGATGATTGCCTTGATCCGGTCTTCATCAAGTTTGGGAATAGAGTGGTCGATGAGATCGGCAAACGACCGTTTCAGAAGATCGGTTGCCGCTTTCAGGATCACAATGCCCACGCAAATGGCAATGATCGGGTCAAGAATTGTAAGGCCGGTGAAATGGATCAGGATGAGCCCAAGAAATACGCCAAGGGAGGTATAGATGTCCGTGCGCAGGTGCCAGGCGTCACTTTCAAGGGCAATAGATTCCGTTTCTTTTGCGACCTTCATAAGGCGCGAGGAGACATACCAGTTGGCAAGCACTGAGATACCCATCACGGCGATACCGGCATACAGGAGGGTGGGCGAGAACACCTGCTCATCTCCGCCGAGAAGCTTGAGTGCTGCTTCAACGATGATGATGATCGCTGCCACAAAGATGAGAAGTGCTTCGATGAGACCGGAGACATCCTCGAATTTCCCGTGCCCAAACGAGTGGCCGGCGTCCGGGGGCTCTGCGGATTTCCTCACCGCAAAAAAGGCGATGACTGCGGCGAGCAGGTCCATGGAGGAGTGGATGGCCTCGGAGATGATGCTCACCGAGCCGATGGCAAAGCCCACAACAAATTTCATGACCACAAGACCGGTGTTGGAGATGACCGACAGGTGTGCGGTTTTCTCTTTTAACCGGTTAACGGCCTCTGTTTTATCAGGAGAATCATTCATACAAATCGTCTCAGGGTATGTCTGCCGCAGGGGATGCCCTTGCAGGAAATGCCGGCTCCGGAACCGGTGTCAGTGCCTGGTCTTTCCATAGACTTTTTCCGGGTCAAAGATCTTCTGTCCGATGATATTCCCGTCAAGCGTCCTGAAAAAACAGCTGCGGTACCCGGTATGACAGGCAGCACCGGTCTGTTCTACCTCGTAGATGAGGCAGTCTTCATCGCAGTCCACGAGGACCTTCACAACCCTCTGGAAATGCCCGCTCTCTTCGCCTTTCTTCCAGAGTTTTTTCCTGCTCCTGCTATAGTAATGGGCATAGCCGGTCGTCTCTGTGAGGTGCACCGCCGCCTCGTTTGCGTATGCCATCATGAGGACTTCGCGGGTTTTTGTATCCTGCACGATTACCGGGATCAGCCCCCCGTCAGAAAATTTCAGGGAAAGCATCTTACATTCCACCGGTAAGTGCGGTCATGATTGCAAGCAGGAAGTCCCCGCAGAATATGGCAGTGACCAGACCGGCCGTGATCGGGATGATGAAGGGAACCGCATAGGAGATCCAGACCGTTCCCGCTTTTTTGTAGATCCCCAGTTCCTTTTCGAACGCTTCCGGGTGTTCCCGGAGATCCTTTGTGTAGACCCGCCCCTCATCAGAGCGCATCCGGCGCAGGGAGTCCCAAAACCCGATAAATTTCCTTTCGACTGTGCCGTTTTTCTCGGTAAAGTCTTCCATCACAAATCCCCAGGACTCCTGGATCTTCTCCCCCTTGACCGGGAACCCGAAGAACATGTACTGGAGCGGGGCACGGTTCTTCTTTACCACGTTGATGATAAAAATTCCTATCGGTGCTACCAGGTTGAGGATCAGTGCATTGATCAGCACCGAAAAAGACAGGAACCCAAGGGGAGGAGTATTCAGGAGCGGCGTTATCGGGAATGTGGGGATACAGAACGCAATAAAGATGAGCGCCCATGCATCGGCACCGCCGAAGAAATGCATCTGCCCGAAGATATAGAAGACGCCGCAGAAGAGGGCTGCAAGGGCGATATAGATCCAGGATGCGCCCAATGTGCCCCCGTTGATGAACATATAGATAGATGCAATTGCGAGGATGACGATGATGAGCACAAAATACCAGCGGGTTAAGACGGTCTCCACGTTTGAGTCCATCAGGCTGTCTTTCTTGATCTGTTTTGCCTTGAGTTTCCGCTCGGGCCTCTTTTTGTATTCCCGGTAGGATACGTAGGCAAAAAGCCCGACAAACATCACATACCAGGGAATGAGCTGGAGTTCGGGTGTCTTTCCTGTAGAAATGGCCGGTATAATAAACCAGGAAAGAGCGGGAAGGGCAAGGACGACTGCAAGATAGGAGAACCTGAACGGTGTTTCAGGATCATGGTTGTCGATGTAGTCTGCGTAAAAGAAACTTGCAACCAATGCAAGGTAGCCGACAATCAGGCTGATGTTTCCTGTCTGCTGGTAGAAGAGTACGATCGTTGCGGTGATCCCGACAACAAGCATGGGGTACCAGGTCCTGAACGGTACCCGGCGGTCCTTGATGTCCAGGTACGATGCATAGATCAGGGTAGCAAGAACCGCAACAGCGGAGATCACCATCGGGTAAAATATTATCATAAACAGAAGTACCGTTATATCTCCTACAACTTATGCATGGCGATTCCCGGGCCGGGTGTGACGGATTGCAGTGCAGAAAGGAAATGATTCTGCGTCGGATTAAGGATGGGTTTAATCTCGTCCACTTTTTGCATCAAGATAACTTCGCAAATATATAATACAACGGTTGCGAATATGTGATTGAGATACTACAGGAGCCGTCCGGGGGAGAACCAAAAAAGGTCCCGCTTGCCGGTATGCACTTGAGAGGATTGCGTCATGGACATTCAGGAATTGCTGGAAAATATTCTCAAAGGATCGAAATACCTTGGTACATTTTCCCTCGCTGAAATGCTCCCCTTTACAGCATCCCGGCACCTGAATGCTGTTGCTGTGGCCAAAGAAGGGAACTCAAAGTATTATCTTGCTTTCTTAAACGGTGAACCTGAGGGAGCTCTCTATGTGGATAACGAAGGGGCGCTTTTTGGTGACAAGGCGGTCGTCCATATACGGGCAGGCAGGAACTATGTTCTCTGTGATGTGAGACCGGATATCATCGACGCTCTTGTTATGGGATGCCGGATCTTTGATAAGGGACATATCCGGAAAAATATTACGTACATGGTTCCGGAAATCGGGGAAAAAAGCCAGGGTATCGGGGTGATCACCATATCGGTACGGCGGGAAAAGATTGCGCAGAACGGTATGCGGGTCTCTGTCAGGAAAGATGGAAAGATTGTGGGAAGCGACACCACTACGGGAAAAGGGGAGGTCAGTTTCCGTGTGATGCATGGCGACTATACCTGTCTTGTCCAGGACCGGTCGCAGACCGTCACGCATTTCCCGATCACCTTTGATGAATCCCACACCACCCATATCCTGGACCTTTAATGTCCCTTATGGAATTCTGTAAGATCTCCTTTTTGCCCTCCCTTAACGACGGAATCATTTCCCGGGTTCAAGACGAAATCCTTTAATTATATTATAACAGATCTATCGCTTATGAAGATTGGACGCGAAGACTTCGAGGCGCTAATCAAGGGGGAGAAGGATATCACCCCCTATATCGAACTTGACCCGGTTGCAGGTTCCTACTCGGTTTTTGGAGTGAAAACGGCCAGCAACCCCAATTACCTGATCAAGGCCATATACGAGATGTACGAGGCCAACTTAAACAAGAAACTGGCCGTAAAGGCGGTACGCAAACTGTTCCGTTCCGTGGGGATGGGGTCCATCGGCCTGAACAACCTCTTGAAAAAATTCGGCATGGAATTAAAACCCGCTGAATTCCTCATGCTTGTTTTCAAACTCCAGCACCAGCAGGGCTGGGGTGCTCCGTTCGAGCTCGTGGAGCAGAGCGAAAAACGGATCATTCTCCGTACAAAGCACACCTTTGAAGCGGAGATCTTAAAAGACTGGAAGATGCCGGTCTGCGGTGTCCACATGGGGTGGATTGAAGGGGTGCTGACGGCCGTTACCGGCAAGACCTGGTATTGTCTTGAACGTAAGTGTGTGGCAAACGGGGATGACTGCTGCGAATTTGTTGCCGACCAGGTAGACCCCAGCTGGAAGTTCAAGGCCCAGTCTGTGGTCAAAGGCGATTCAGCTATCACCGAGTTTATCGAGCACAAACCGGTGGAAGGAACAATCAAGTTGATCGATGATCCCGTGGTCATAATGCCGAGGTTTGTCTTCACGTCCATGATGAACTCCCTCAAAAAGACCATGGGCGAGATGCCGGCGGGTGGGGTAAATTATCGTGCCTACCAGGACATGGGTAAAGAGAATGTCGAGCACTACAAGAAGATGGGGATTACCCAGCCCAACACACTCTCAGATATGGCGTTTACGTTCTATTCCCAGATGGGCTGGTTCCATCTTGTCAAGAGCGAATGGAACGAGGCCAAAAAGGAAAAGACTATTACTCTCGAGCACACGGTTGAATCCGAGGCATTCGGGGCGACCGGAAAGAATGTCTGTTACTGTACTGCCGGCCTCCTCGCCGGGATTATCGAGGGTTCCTTTGGGATTAAAGTACAGGGCCGTGAGATAAAGTGCCGTTCGAAAGGCGACGAGTACTGCGTCTTTACCATCACCAATAAGTCTGAATAAGCCTTTTTTTTTAAATTGCCCGACCTCCCTACTGGCTGCTTCCCCTCTTTTTAAATAATCGTTTTTGGTGCCCTTCGAGACGGGCAGGGTAGATGAGATCATGCAAAATGCAATCTATCCGGAAGAGTGTACCTGGTGCAGGTTTTTTTTATCCCGTCCAAAAATCTATCTTTAAATAATCTTATCTCCTATTGTTTAACTGAAATATTCGTCATTAACTGTGAATACCATGCCCGGCACTATTCAGATCCTGATTGTGGAAGATGACGAGATCATCTCCAACCTCATCAGTGTGATCCTTGAAAAAAAAGGGTATGCCGTTGCCGGTAAGGTGGCTACCGGAGAAGCTGCGGTCATGAAGGCAGCGGAATGCATGCCGGATCTTGTACTCATGGATATTAATCTAGCCGGGTCGCTCGATGGCATTACTGCCGCACAGTATATTTATTCCATTTTCCGGATCCCGGTGATCTTTTTGACCGGTCAGTGCGACGATAGTACCCTTACCCGGGCCAAGGTTGCAGAACCGTACGGATTTATCCTCAAGCCATTCACATCGAATGAGATTGTCTCCAACATCGAGATTGCCCTCTACAACCACAGTATGCGCAAACGGTATTTTGACAAGGCCTCACTCTGGGATATGCATAAGATCATGGGGGCGCTCGAATCGGTAATCATTACTGACACCCGTGGTCGTATCATTTTTTTGAACCCGTATTCCTGCAGGCTTTTGGATATTCTGGAAAAAGACGCACTGGTTAAACCCCTCAAACA
>JBAZHU010000110.1:0-5612 GCA_041652215.1 Methanoregula sp.
AGAAAACTGATCCAGAAAAGCGAGCAGGCATCTAAAAACCAGATGCTCGACTGGATTGATTAGTTTTTTAATAACACACTGTTAATTGTGTAAATTTTTACGTTTATGATAGTCTTCTTGACCTTCTTTCAGATATTTTATGACGTTGTCTCATCCGTAGAGTTCCTTTGTTATAGCGTACATCAATTTTAACCTCCCTTTCGCGGGTCGCACCGCGAGACCCGCACGGTCGGCGGAATGGGGCTCGGTCGGATTGCGATGGTTCCCCGCTTCGCGGGGCAACTCCTTTGACGCTCGCGGCCTCATCCGGTTGTGAGCTCTGGCTTCAATGAAACGAAGGCAGGTATGATTAAAGGTAATACCGAGGCCTCGCTTGCGCCCCCCGCCCCCGGGTGGGCAGGGATGGCGCAAGGGGGGCTGCATTTTTTTAGTTGGCTCTACAAGAAGCAGACTTTCCTTTCACTCCATTACACCGCAGCAACAAGAACTCCCGGCATGAGCGCGAGGAAGACCGAGACCGCGACGGGGATGACGAGGTTGTCATCAACCGGTGAAACGAGTTCTATGATACCGGCGAGGACCGCAACGGCAAGAGCCCCGGGAAGGCTCATGAATACCAGCAGCACGATGGTGGTGACAATGATGCCGGCCGCTGTCCCTTCAAACGATTTACCATTGTAGATCCGGTGCCGGCCAAACGACTTCCCCACGATCGTTGTCACGCTGTCAAGGACTGCAAGGGTGACAATTGCTGGTACCGCCATGGAAACGGGAAAGAGGATGACACAGACCAGTGCGCTGACCGCAAACATAAGGGCCCCCTTCCCGGGCAGGCGGTCATTCCTGTCGAAATGGCCTATGAGCACAGAAAAGAGCGGAAGCTGGTACCCCCGGAGGAGAAGGTCAACCATCACGACGCCGATAAAAAGCCCGCCTGCAAGGATCGCGGTTGCCAGTGTTTTCCCTGCGGCATATACCATCCCGGCAATGAGGAGGCCGAAGATCAGGTGGATCAGTTTGCGGAAGAATTCCTGCATGGATACATATTCCTGTTCTCCCGGTTACGTGGCATTATAAAAAAAGACGCTGATGCGTTGTTGGCGGTTATGGAAGCAGGAACAAGGAAGGTTACCCTCTCACAAATCCTGCAAAAAAATTGCACGCTGGAAAAACGATGGACCCGGCGGGATTTGAACCCGCGGCCTCTACGTTGCAAACGTAGCGATCTACCCCTGATCTACGAGCCCACTTGTGTGGCATATACTTTTTCAGCGGCTTGCTTATAGTTGTTACTGTTCCACCCGTAAAAAAAGGAGAAACGGGAGAGTGCTCCCCATCGCCTGTTTATGGCTGTTTATGCTTGTGATAAATCGTGAAGAGGGTGACAACCGCACCGATGATCGCGGTGATGATACCAAGTACCGCCGCAACAACGGCGGGGCTCGAAAAGATCGAGGACGCATCGGTCGTGGTCACGGCAACCGGTGCGGTTGTTGCCGCCACCGTCGTACTTTCGCGGGGGGCAAGCGAGCCAAACGCCGTAATGGTGCCGCCACCCACGACCGTGATCGTGGTGTCGTAATCATAGTAATCGGTAAGAGCCAGTTTCAGCGCATGGTTCCCGGCGGAAATGCCGGTAAGGTTGACCGGCGCGATTCCTTTGTACACGCCATCGATGTAAACGTTGGCGTTGAGCGGCGAGGAATACACCGATACCTCCCCGAGAGTCTCTGTTGCGGCAGGTGTCGTCACGGTTACGGTTGCAGTCTGGGCCGCAGCGGTCGTGGCGACCGTGGATGCTGTCGTGGTCTGTGCAGCATTTACGTTTGTCCGCAGTGCGAGCAGGTGGGTGATCAGGCGCTCGCTGATGAGATCTGCCTGTGATGCGGAAAGATACGCATCACCCGTAGGGGGCAGCCATGCAACAACGTACCCGTTCCCGTCCCGGGTAAAGGCGACGGCCGGGTCGCCGTTATCAAAACTCATCAGCGTTGTCGCGCCGTCTTTTGCGGTATATTTGGTACGACCTGATACCGGTATCGTAGATGAGTACTCAAAAGGCAGGCCGGCAAAGATATCCTGCGACAGCGTCGCGTTCGGGCTGGTCACAGAAAGGGTCGCGCTGCCGTTTGCTGTCCCGGCAGACTGGACCGGGATGATATCACTGAACCGGGCCAGATCCTTTTCACCGACAACAAGAACTTTTCCGGAGACGACCGCGTCGCTGATACTGGTTACCGTCTTCTGGGAAAATCCTGCATCCCCGTACAGGAAGATCACATCGGTTGATGCGTTCGTGAAACACGACTGGCCCGCATCGAGTTCGGAGCCGGCGGCGCCGGCAAGCGTGCAGGATACAGCAAATACGTCCTGGTGGAGGCTCAGGTTGAGTCCTCCCGTATCCCCGTACACCGCAGCGGTAACCGCGGAGCCCGGTGCTACAAGGAGCAGGCCAATACACAGCATTATGCCGCACAGGGATAGTGAGCGATACAGAGTTGCCATTATTTTTCACCTGATGAGCAGTTGTTTTACCGGAAAATAGTATGCTGTCCAGATATATACCCCGATGGATGCCGGGAGTCGGGTACCACGGTTACCGGGCCGGTATTTTCGGGAGCTGAAGATTTTATAAAATACCGGGCCCAAGAATTTAATCAGGCCCGGGACAAGCAGTTGCCTGCCATCCCGGAACGACAGGAGATACCCGCATGGTAAAACTCATCATAGAACCAAAGAAGGGAAAGGACGGCCAGATCGATTACGTTGTCACGTACCACGATGTAAAGACCGACAACCAGTTCACGGTCACGACGACGAGCGACTTAAACGAGGCGGTGGCCCGCTTGAAAGAGACGCTCGAAAGCGAAGTAAAGACGTTTGCAGCTAAGTAAATTCTCTTGTGAAAAATTTCACGTCCTTTTTTTGGATCTGGAGAAAACGGTGTGAATCGATCGACTTCACACCGGAACCCATGAAAATTTATAAAAATGTGCGAAGGCTCCCCACATCAGGGTCTCCTGAGAGGCACAGCGGGGCAAGGGTTTAGTATTTTTTTCGTTACCGATCCGCCGCGAGGGCGTCCTTTCCGGGGGCAAAGGCAGCAGAGCAAAAAATACGGCAAAAAACTTCCGCGCTACCCGGTCTCCTTCACGATCATCCCCGGTACCGGCGGCCGTATTCCCTGCCGGCGCATCTCATCCCATGCCCGCCGGGTGATATCTGACTTGAACTGGAATTCGTTCCTGATATCGCTCACGAATGCCTTCACCCGCACCTGCCGGTAGAACGGGAAATCGTTGAGCCGGATAGAAACCGGATAGGATTTTCCCAGCGCCGCGTACTTCGATGTGATCGCTGCTTCACGGGCGATGGCAAGCGCTTTTTCCGCGTTGCACCTCCCGTCGATATAGAGATCGGTCACTACCAGCATCGCCATCTCCCCGGCATTGCTGCTGGAAACCGGCTGGCTGAAGACATGGTCGTTTGGCACGGAGACGAGGGATTCGTCCGAAGTAAGGATCTTTGTTGACCGGAGGCCGATGTCGGCCACTTCCCCGTAATAGCCTCCGAACGTAATCTTATCGCCGATCTGGAAGGGTTTCTCAACGATGATGACAAGACCGCCGACGATATCGGTGAAGAGATCTTTTACCCCGAACGCAAGGATGGCGCCAAAGAGCCCGAAGAAGGCAACCAGTTCGGCGATATCCGGTTTGAAGAGGGTGGACGCAATCAGGTAAATGGCCCCGGCATAGATGACGATCTTCGCAAACGGGATGATCATCAGGATCTGGGTACGGTGCGTTGACACGCGTTCCGCAATCCGGGTGAGGAGGAACGAGAGCAGGAGGATAAAGAAATAGGCAATGACAAGGATCAGGACGGCGTAGAGGATGATGTCGGCCGTGAGGGCTGATACGGTAAGGGGAAATGTCGTGGATTCCAGGATACCATCGGCCATATCAGGTCACCATCCTGATACCCTGAAGATGTTCAGCGATCGGTTTTGCCCTCAGGGAGGAAATCCGGAGTTTTCCCCCTGCATCTTCAAGGATCTTTTCATTCATGAGCCGGAAGATATCCTGGTGTGCCGTGGGGCTCCCCGCGACCCGCACAATTTCCTTTGCCTCCAGGGATTCCATCATCAGGAGGTTAACAAGAATAAACCGCTCGTCAAACGAGAGGTCAGGAAGAACCGGCAGTTCCTGGATCCTGCTGACCCGGATCTCCGGATACTGGAAGCCCTTGTTCCACAGGGTAATGGCAACCCCCGGGTTCCCGCCGGAAAGTTTATGCAGGCGGGAAAAGACCACGTCTTCCGGTGAGATTTCAGGTTCCCGTCTTTTGAACGCGGACCTTATAAGGTTCCAGTCGATGGTAAACCACGGGATTTTTACTTCTTTACTGGTAAAGGGAATACGGATCGTGCGGGGTTCGGAGGACCCGAACACGGACTGCCTGAGCGTGGCGTCGTTGATGCAGGTGACTGAATGCCGGTAATGCGAGAGTATGGCATCGCGCAGGAGTTTTATTGGAACGGGAGACAGGTGAATGGTCGCATTACAGGTTTTATCCAGCTGTACCGCAGCCGCAAAGTAATTCCAGGCGTGGGTATTCCACGACGAGATGACGGTCTGCTCCTGTCCTGCAATCAGGGAGATGAATTCATCGAGCGAAGAGAAACCACCGATAGTCCGCGATGCAAGGTAATGGGCATTGCTGATGACAAGAATGGAGGTTTCCGGAATCCGGCCGGCAAACGGATGTTCCCGATCGACCGGGTGCGAGAACGAAACAGGGGTGACGGTTTCCCCGGATTCCTGCACGATCCGCCGGATGAACTCTTCCCGGCCCGAATCCGAATCCCCGATGACTGCAAGGTGCATGCCGGGTCTGGTGCGGGAATTTTCAATGAATGTTCTGGCCGTTTCAAATTCCTGCGTGTAGACAGATGGCACGAGGTCGCCGGGAGAGAGGGGGGCAGTCACTTCCATAGGGAAAGAATTCCCGTGCCAGATGAAAATGGTTCCTGAACTTTTGGATGCGTGAGTGACACGTCCGGGAAATGCGGCCAGGGACGGGTGCGTGGCAAAAGGGAGGATATATTGAGGGATTTCAGACCTTTTTCGCTGTATCGCCCCGCATGATGTACTTCACCACAAGGAAGATGAAGAGAGCGATGATCGCAAAATCGATGAATTCCCCGATAAAGTCCCCGAACATCAGCTTCACCGGCCCGATCTGGAGCACCTGCGCCCGCCAGTCGCCCTGCGGCATGAAGACGGATACAACGGGCATCAGGATGTCCTTCACGGTTGCGGATACGAAGTTTGTTGCGGCGGTGCCGATAACAAACGCAACCGCGAGGCCGACGACCTGGTATTTCTGGAGAAACTCCATGAATTCCTGCTGGAACCCGGCTGCATCTTTTCCCTGCGCTTTTGCCCCGCCACCATCCTTATCGGAAGCAGCATCACTATTCAAGAGACCCATGCTATTCACTCCGCCCGGACTGCTCTGTACCAGTGAAGTGATTCAGATACAACCCTTTTTATTTTTTTTGTTCTGTTGAAAACATTTTTGAATAACAAAGCCCCCCTCTTCGAGCC
>JBAZHU010000111.1:0-5576 GCA_041652215.1 Methanoregula sp.
TCAACTTCCTCATCGTCGCAGAAAAATACCAGACAGGATTCGACGAACCCTATCTTCAAACGATGTTCGTCGACAAAAAACTCTCCGGCATAAAGGCAGTCCAGACCCTCTCCCGGCTCAACCGGATCCATCCCGGCAAGGAAGACACATTTGTGCTGGATTTTATCAACGATGCAGAAGAGATCCGGGAAGCGTTCCAGCCGTATTACGAAAAGACGCTGATCGGGGAACAGGCAGATGTCCGCCAGCTCTATGACCTGATTGCAAAACTTGATGCCTACCAGATCTATTATGTGACAGAGATCGAGGAGTTTGCACGGATATTCTATTCTCCCAGACGCAGCCAGACCCCCGGGGATCATGCACGCCTCAATGCCTGTATCGATCCCGCTGTTCTCAGGTACAAACAGAAAGAGGAAAAAATACGGGAAGAGTTTCGGACCGTGCTTGTCGCTTACCGCAACCTCTACGCATTCCTTGCCCAGATCATCCCGTTCCAAGATGCCGATCTGGAAAAACATTACTCGTTCATCCGGTTCCTCCTGACAAAACTTCCCCGGAGGGATATGGGACCGGCCCTGAATCTTGACAATGAAGTTGCCCTCAGAT
Source organism: Methanoregula sp. (assembly GCA_041652215.1). GTDB lineage: Archaea > Halobacteriota > Methanomicrobia > Methanomicrobiales > Methanospirillaceae > Methanoregula. The sequence continues at coordinate 610 of JBAZHU010000111.1, forward strand.
ATTACCGGCTCCAGAAGATCAGCGAAGGTGCAATTGTTCTTGAGAAGGGAAAAGGTGGCGAAGTCACAGCCCCTCTTGCCGTTGGTACCGGGACCGTCAGCGACAAAAAAATTGAACTCTCACAGCTTATCGAGATCCTCAACGAACATTTTGGCACGGACTTTAAACCGGCAGACCAGCTTTTCTTTGATTCGATCCGGGAAGACGCGGTATCCGACACGCATCTGCGTGAAGCGGCACTCGCAAACACGCTTGAGAATTTCGGCTATGCATTCCACAAACAGCTGGAGGGTCTGTTTATCAGCAGAATGGACCAGAACGAGGAGATAACGGCAAAATTCATGAATGAAAAAGAGTTTCAGGAACTGGTCGGCAGGTATCTCATGAAAAAAGTATACGATCAGATTCGGGCGGAGAGTGCGCAGGGATCGGGATAATCATGATCGGGTATACCGATCATAACCAGAATTAATTGATTCAACAGTCCGGAATATCCCCATATCTGCCTGAGAAAATCTCAAAAAAAAATTACTGGTATTCCGGTGGCTGGACCTTCTTTGGCAGCCCGCCCTTGAAATGCTGCTGGATCTTGCCGTAGTAATCCCGCAGGTTGTCGTTCATCGTCGGGTGCACCTTTTTTTGTGCCTCCGAAAAGTGCTGCGGGGTCACAACCGAAGCACCATCCCGCAGGGCAAACATCCCGGCCTCCCGACAGAGCGCTTCGAGGTCCGCACCCACGAATCCCTCGGTTATCCGGGCAAGTTCCGCCAGGTTCGCGTCCCGGGCCGGGTCCTCGAACGTGAGGTTCTTCTCGCGCATCAGGTCGACCAGCCTCCGCCGCCTCGCACCCTTTAAGATCCCTGCATCCGCATCCCTGGCCGGCACGATAGCGGCCTTTACGGTCTCCGCAGTAACTTTTGCATTCTTCCCCAGTTTCTCGACCAGTTCGCCGAGCGTATCCTCGGTCTGCCCTTCTGTCAGGCCAACGATCTCTTCGAGCGCCGAGCCCTCCATCGGCATATACTGCGTATGGATGCCGATAATCTTCTTTCGGTCCTCCAGGGTCGGCTCGCCGATGTAAACGAGCCGGTCGAACCGCCCGGCCCGCAGGAGCGCCGGGTCGACAATATCCGGCCGGTTGGTCGCGCCCATGATCACAACATCCTTGAGCTCCTCAAGACCGTCCATCTCTGTTAAGATCTGGTTGAGGACATTGTCGATCACGTGCGAGTCGCTCGATGTTCCCCGCGCCGGGGCAAGCGCATCGATCTCGTCAAAGAAGATAATGGATGGCGACACCTGCCGGGCCTTCTTGAAGATCTCGCGCACCGCCCGTTCGCTCTCGCCCACCCACTTGGAGAGGAGCTGAGGACCCCGCACCGGGATGAAGTTTGCGCCGCTCTCGCTTGCGACAGCCTTTGCGATCAGCGTCTTTCCCGTCCCCGGCGGGCCGTACAGCAGCACACCTCGCGGCGGTACTATCCCGAGATCGTCGAACCGGTCATGATGGGTCAGCGGGTACTCGACCGCTTCACGGACTTCTGTTTTCGCCGCGTCAAGTCCACCGACTGTATCCCACTTCACGTGCGAAACCTCGAGCATCACTTCGCGCATCGCGCTCGGGCCTACATCGCGCTGGGCGCTTCTGAAGTCTGCGGCAAGCACCTTGAGCTTGTCGAGCGTTTCCTGATCGATCTCCTCTTTGTCGAGATCGAGATCGGGCAGGTACCGGCGCAGGGCCCGGATCGCCGCTTCACGGGCGAGCGCGGCAAGGTCGGCACCGACAAATCCGTGGGTCTGCTGGGCGAGAATATTCAGGCTCACATCCTCGGCAAGCGGCATGCCCCGGGTGTGGATCTTCATGATCTCGATCCGGTCGAGTTCGCTCGGGACACCGATCTCGATCTCCCGGTCGAACCGGCCGGGCCGGCGCAGAGCGGCATCGATCGCATCGACCCGGTTTGTGGCACCGATCACGACGACCTGCCCGCGCTCTTCGAGACCGTCCATCATGGTCAGGAGCTGGGCGACGACCCGGCGCTCGACCTCCCCGGTCACTTCCTCCCGCCGGGGCGCAATTGAGTCGAGTTCGTCGATGAAGATGATCGACGGCGCATTCTCCCGCGCCTCCTCGAAGACCTCGCGGAGACGCTGCTCGCTCTCACCGTAATATTTCGAAATAACTTCAGGCCCGGCAATCGAGATGAAGTGCGCACCGCTCTCGCTCGCGACTGCTTTTGCGATCAGTGTCTTTCCCGTCCCCGGAGGACCGTACAGCAGAACGCCTTTGGGCGGCTCGATACCCAGTTTCTGGAAGAGTTCCGGGTGCCGGAGCGGGAGCTCGATCGTCTCGCGGAGACGCTGGAGTTCATCCTTTAAGCCCCCGATGTCCTCGTACGAGAAACGTTTGACTCCTTCGAATCCTGCGGCCGGCTTGTCGGAGAACTCAACCGAGGTGTTTTTAGTGATGATGACGGCCTCTTCCGGCTCGATCTCGACTACTTTGAACCCGACGATCTGCGGCTGGACAAACGGCAGGCCAAGCATGATCGGGATAGAGTCGTTTTTCACGACCGGAAAATCCAGAAGGCCGTTAATCACGTGAGGATTATTGGCAATCGGTATTTTCTTGGGAAGATCTTCGGGAGGGGCAAGCACGACCCGTTTTGCCTCGATCTCTTCTGAGAGCGTCGAGATCTTGACCGTCTCACCTATGCTCACACTTGCATTGATCCGGGTAAAATTATCGATCCGGATCTTGCGCTGGTTCCAGTCCTCGACAAGGGACCGCCAGACTTTTGCGACGGTCCGGCGCTTTCCCTCAATCACCACAAGATCCCCCGGGGAGATCTTCAAAAGAAGCATCGTCTCGGGGTCGAGCCGCGCTTTTCCCCCGCCCTGGTCGCCGGGATACGCGGAATCCACCCGCAGTTGCACTTCTGGCATTACCTTAAAAGTCATATACGCAGGGATTTATAAGTACTGTAAATGCGCATCCTTGTTTTTGACCCGTTCCACGGCGCTAGCGGTGACATGATCACAGCTGCCCTGCTCGACTGCGGGGCGGATCGTGAGCGCGTCGTTTGTGCGATGCGGGCCGTTGTCGCGGAGCCGACCGTTGAACCCGTGACCCGGGCCGGCATCCGGGCCACGAAGGTGCATACCCATGCAACCCCGGCACACCGGTCGCTTGACGATGTGTACAAAAAGCTCGATGAGACAGGTCCCTTTGTGTCGGTAGACGTGCTTGCAATGGCACGCCGGGTCTTTTCGCGGATCAACGCGGCAGAAGAAAAAGTCCACGGGGCCCATGTCCATTTCCACGAAGTCGGTGCAGACGATGCGATTGCAGACGTGATCGGCGCCTGCACGGCCCTTTCCACGCTCCGGGTTGACGGCGTCGCGGTGCTGCCACTTGCCCTTGGATCAGGGACGACCTCCGGATCGCACGGCACCATCCCCATCCCAGCTCCCGCAACCGTGGAGATTCTCAAAGGATCGGGACTTGCGACCGTGCAGGGAAACGATGATGGCGAACTCTGCACGCCGACAGGGGCCGCTCTTCTCGCAGAATTTTCAAGTATGCGACCCGCAGATCTCGGGGAATATGCGATCCTCTCGGTCGGCTACGGGGCCGGGAGCCGGGACACGCCAGATTCCCCGAACGTGCTCCGGGCGATGGTGGTTGAAACAACCTGCGCTCCCGGTGCGCTGCCGCAGGATACGGTCGACATCCTTGAGACGAACGTGGATGATGTGAGCGGCGAAGAGATCGGGGAGGCGCTTGCCCTGTTCATGGCAGCCGGCGCCCGGGATGCGAGCGCTACACCGATCGTCATGAAAAAGGGGCGCCCGGGATACCTGGTCACCGTTATCGCTCTGCCAGATACAAGCGCTGCCCTTGCACGGCTCATGGCCCGCGAGCTCGGGACGCTCGGGGTCCGGTGCATCCCGGTCGTTCACCGGTTTGTCGCGGAACGAACGATGGCAGATGTGGATGTGGAGATCACCGGGCACAAAAAACGCCTGCCGGTAAAATGCGGGTGGATGGACGGGCACATCTATACGCTCAAGGCTGAGTTCGATTCCGCACGCGATTGGGCGGCGGAGCTGGATCTCCCGGTGCGTGACATTCTCCGCGCCATTGAGACCGCCGCGTGGAACCAGGTACGGGAAAAAACCCTGGATTCTGGTAAGAGGGACACATGAAGACCGACCGGCTCACGAGCGGGAACGCGGCTCTCGATCGGCTGCTCGGCGGGGGGCTCGAACTCCGCACCATCACCCAGCTCTACGGAGGCCCGGCGAGCGGCAAGAGCACGCTCTGCACGATCGCAGCGGTCTCCTGCCTGCGGGCAGGGGGCTCGGTAATCTTTATCGATTCCGAGGGGTTCTCGATCGAACGGTTCCGGCAGGTTGCAGGCAGCGACACCGATGCGATCGCCGACCGACTCTTCCTTTTCGAGCCTCTCGACTTTGAGCAGCAGGGCAGCATGATCGCCGAGGCGGACAAGGTCCTCAAGCTGCACAAGCCCGGACTGCTCATCCTTGACTCCGCGACCGCACTGTACCGCACCGATCTCGAAAAGGGACGGGACGCCATGCAGATGCTCACCCGACAGATGCTCCAGCTCCTCGGATATGCGAAACGGTACGAACTCGCGGTGCTCGTTACGAACCAGGTCTACATGGACACCATGAGGAACACGTTTGCCGGCCTTGGCGGAACCTCGCTCGAACATATCTCAAAAGCGATCATCCGGCTGGATCGGCTCGACACGCCCGGGTGGCGGCGGGCAACGCTCGTCAAGCACCGGTCCCGGCCCGAGGGCGCCTCGTTCGAGTTCGAGATCGTGCAGGACGGGATCCGGGCAAAAGAGTGAACACGGTCTTTCCACCGACTCTTTTTTCGGTTGCCTTGCGGATGCTGAGTTATTAATATTGCTATGTCCCAATATTAATCCCAA
>JBAZHU010000112.1:0-5556 GCA_041652215.1 Methanoregula sp.
ATCCTGATCTGTAGAAACGCACATGGGTCCCGACTCAGGCAAACATGATGAATTGCCATGGGCTTTTCATGGTAACTCCTCAATAAATAGAACACCGCTCTTGGGGGCTGTCGCCCCCGCCGCTGGGGCCACCCCCATTTGCGATGATGTTGTATTACTTACATTCTGGGCAGCTCCCGGTACAGGTAATACCCGCACTATCGCATACGCCCCCGCCCACCCCACGCCGTTTTCTCTCGTTTTACCACTTTTTCGAATTCGTCATGGATACCGGGTCCACAACAAATGCCGGTCCCCTAAAAAATACCGGTACGTTACACTATCCCGGTCCTTCTACCCAGGTCTGGATAAAAACACAGAAAATATATGGTCAACATTCATATATTGACGCATACTCCTTCCTAAAAATCACAAACCGTGAGGGGTCTGAGTGATGCAGCGCTGCCAATATTGCCATCGCAAACCTATGTAGCCGGCGGCCGTGGTTGTAGTTCGCGAAATATAAACGGAGATGCTTTGCATGAAAAGAGAAATTATTTTGGTTTTTTTGGTTATCACAGTGGTTTTATCCGTAGGATGTACAGGATCCGATGAAATGATCCACCCGGCACAGGTACAGCAGACAATCACGGGAGGTATACCCGTTACAGCAGGGACAACAGTAACCGTATCCCCTGCCGCCACGCACATACCTGCGGCAACGATAACATCGTCGCCGGCAGTTTCAAAGACCCCACGGCTTTTCGGGGAGTACGGATGGGTGGAGTACCGGAACAACATCACCCAGACCCTGCCACCTAATCCGCGATTCCAGCGGGAGATTGCAACGAAGATCGAGCACTCGTTCGGATCCTATAATGGATCCCAAGCCCTGCATGAAAAGATCACTCAGACGTTCGATTATTCAACACTGATCAATCATCAACTTGTCACAACGAAGAACGGAGATGTCGCTATCACTGACCGCTTTTTTAATATCTCCACAGGGAAGCTTCTCGGAGGATCCATATCTGAGACCATAAACGGCGTGGCACAACCAGAGGTGGTTTTTTCTTCCGGGGAATACCTGCGGGATGAGACACCAACGTCCACAACCGGGATCATGCCGTTTGGCGAGATGACTATTACGCTTACCGACCTGGGTGCAGAACCCGTGACGGTTCCGTCAGGTACGTACCCATCTGCCGAGAAATACACGGGCACTTTTCACGATGGTACCCCTATAACATTATGGATCGCATCCGGTATTCCCGTACCAGTGCAGTTCCGGTTTTCCAACAGGCACCTGGATGGAGAGGATCCCGTCCAAACCTTCGAATTGATACGGTGGGGGTAAAGCCTGAATATTCATTATACGTCCGGGAGAACGTGATATGACGCAGCTCACAGAAGTTTTCCAGGGATGGCTCGGCTGGTGCCCGAACCACCCGGTGATGCATACTGCACCGGTAGTACTCCCTGCGCCCCAGACAACCCTGCAGGTCCTGGGATCCCCTGCCGGCAGCTGGCTCTACGGTCCTGGGGATTGCCATTACAGATCTCTATTCGATTGGTACTGCCGGGCAGGTCCGGAAAATAACAAAAATCCGGGAGTAACCGTGTTGCGAATCTGTCGGGATGACAGATTGAAAACTGTATCCCGGTAACCGTGAAAGAAGAGATCATTCTTTCTACAAAATCACTCTCCAGAACATTTTTGCCATACCTTTCCGGAAAACTCATCTTTTTGTTCCTGCGCAGACAAACCGGAAAAGTACAGAACCGGTATTTTTCCCGGCCCCGGAGGGTTTGTTCATGGATCACATCAGGAAAGCATTCGATGCGGTTGCAACAGGATACGATGCCCAGCGTGAGTATGTCATTTACGACATGCGGCAGTTTTACGCGGCGGCGGTCTGGGCGGCCGAAAGTCCGTCCGAATCGCCTGAAATTCTTGATGTCGGGGCGGGAACCGGCCTGCTCTCCGCGCTGCTCCTTGAAAAATACCCGACCGCCACGATTACCCTGCTGGATATCTCGGAGATGATGCTTGCCGTTGCACAGGAACGGTTCAGCGGCCGGGGCAATGTTACGTTCCGGACCGGGGATTATTCCCGGGTGGATCTGGGCGGGCCGTACGATCTTGTCTGTTCGGCGCTCTCGATCCACCATCTCGAACCGGCAGACAAACGCCGGCTTTTCGGGCGGATCTTTTCTGCGCTCAGACCCGGCGGGCTCTTTGTCAACGCCGACCAGGCAGAAGGTGAGACGCCGTACTTTACCGGGAAGTACCGCGAGTACTGGGACGATTTTTTTAAAAAACGGGCCGCTGAACACATCTGAGAATGCGGAGATCCGCCGGCGCCGGGACACGCTGGACAAGAATGAGAAACTTTCGGTGCAGCTTGCATGGCTGCACGAAGCCGGTTTTTCCGCTGTGGATGTCGTGTACAAAAACCGGAATTTTATCGTGACGGCAGCGGGGAAATGACAGGCACGAGGCCTTGTGTCAGCTGGATTGATCCGGCACAGGTACGGGCACCCGGTGGTTTTCCGGGCAGAGTAAAAGAAACAGTAGCGAGGGATGGATTTGAACCATCGATCTTCGGGTTATGAGCCCGACGGGATATCCTGACTACCCTACCTCGCTTCCTACAGTCAGGACTATAATATAGATGGCAGGCGCTGATATACTTTACTCACGGGGCAGTCGAAGATCTGCCCTGTTCGCTAGATTCAATTATCAGTGCCTCCCAATTTTCATTTATGGACGATAACGAACTTGAAGCGATCCGCGAAAAACGGATGGCTGCATTAAAAGAGAAGATGGAGCGCCAGAGTGTGGCAGGCGCTGTGATCACAGTCGACCAGCTGCACCTCAATGACCTGCTCCAGAAGCACCCGGCGCTGGTTGTCGATTTCTGGGCCGAGTGGTGCGGGCCGTGCCAGCGGGTCGGGCCCGTTATCGCGGAACTCGCGCAGGAGTTTGCCGGCAAGGTCACGTTCGGGAAATGCAACACGGACGAGAACCAACAGCTGGCGATGCAACTGAATATATCGGCGATCCCGAACATCGTCTTCTTCTCGCACGGCAAGATCGTGGACCGGGTGATCGGGGCGTTTCCCAAGGAAGCGATCCGGGAAAAAATCATGCAGAATTTCCCGTGAGCGGTACGGGAGGGCATTCCTGCCTGATCCCCTACAATCCCCGATTAAAAATGCTCTTGCAGGAATCATTGATTCCCCAAATGACGATCTCTGGTGCTGTTTTCTTAAAAAAACAGCCTTTCTGCAATATGCAAAAAAAGGTGGGTATTCGTTCTGCTTTATTCGCAGTACGGATCGTTTAAGAATTCTTCGTAGACTTTCTTTGGCTGCCGGCCGCCGCGGTGGCCTCCGTGCGACCGGTGCTGGGACTCTGCATGCTCTTCTTCGTTCTCTGCTGCATCGAGATTTTCCCCGGCCGGCTCCTGCGTTCGCGGTTCCGCTGCCGGGCGGGGCGACTGGTTGTGGTTATCCCGGGTGTGGTGGTGATACGTGCCCCGTTCGTGGTGCTGGCGCGGCGGTTGTTCCTGGTGCGTTTCCTCAGCCATAGATATCAGTTATCATACGGGTCAGGATACAGAAAAAACTTATTGTTCCCGGGCCGGCGCGGCGTACTCCGGTTATTCCCCGGCATACAGGGTTCCTTCCTGGATCTCGATAAGAAGGGCACCCAGTTCCTCGACCACCTTGAGCAGGTCCGGGCCGGCAGTGATTACCGGACGGGTATTTTCAAATTCCCCCAGCGAGAGCATCCAGGCAGTTCCCCAGACCTCGAACCGGGACAGCTGTTTTTTCCAGAAAATACCTGCAATGAGCAGGATAATCCCGGGAATGCAGCACGCGATGCCGGCATACATAAGGAGGTGGTTTCCCAGGAGACCGATGGCCGCGGTCAGGCTCCCCGCAAGCAGGACGACAATTCCCAGGGCAATGAGACCGACACGGGACCGTATCGACTGTACGACCGCGACACCTTTGATATCGGTGAGGCTGACCTGCTGGTAGAGGGATTCGGTTTTTGCATCAAAGAAACTCCTGACCGAAGAGTAAGCGATGAGCCGTTTGCTCGTCACGGCAATGCTGACTTTTGCCCTCACCGGAAAATACATCCGGAATCCGTCGTACTCCTTGATCAGGCTTTCATTCTGTGCAAACCCGATAAAATTACGAATGTCTGCCATTGTCCGCACGGATCCTTTACGGGTACTTTTGGCATACGATTATTACAAAATTGTGGTCGGGAGTGATGATCGTTGGTTACCCATCCAGCCCGGATCCATAAAATGAACACGTATATACATCAGAGTCCAAGTTGTTTCATCAGATCGGACTCACCGCCATGTCCAACGTTACCACGCTCCTTGATGCAAAAAGCGTTCCCGAAGCGAAAGCGGCCCTCATCTGCCCGTCGCGGAACCAGACCTATTCCTACAAGAAAATCCGGGACGAGATGAACCGGGTAGGTAGCGGCCTGTGCAGTCTCGGGATAAAAAAAGGCGACCGGGTCTGCATCTACCTGGACAGTTCTCCCGAATACCTGATCAGTTACTTTGCGATCTGGCGGATCGGTGCCGTGGCGGTCCCGACCAATATTGTGTACCAGGGAGAGGAACTGCTGCATGCGGTCAGCGATGCCGGAGCCTGTGCAATTATTACCGATAAGAATGGTGTCGGTGTTGTCGCGGAAGTCCGGAAAAAAGCCCCTGCCCTTGTCCACATCATCTGCGTGGGAGGAACCGGTGCGGGAGCCGGTGTTGTCGCGTGGGAATCGTTTCCCCCGGCGCCTGCATCCATGCGGGCCGCAAATTGCGCGATGGACGACCTCTGCCACCTCCAGTACACGGCAGGGACGACCGGCAAACCCAAGGGCGCCATGCTCACCCACGGCAACTGGATGACGGCGCTCGATGCGGAACGCGAGGCCCTCCGGCTCCGGCCGGACGATGTATACCTTGGGATCTACCCGATGGGCCATGTCGGTCTGTCTTGGGGCCTTGCCGTGCTCCGGGCCGGCGGGACGTTTGTGATGATGGAGCGGTTCGACCATGAGCATTACCTTGCGCTCGCGGAAAAATACAAGGTGACGGTCCTTGCCGGTATGCCGCCGGTTATCCATACGCTCGTCCACAGCGCCCCGGGAACAGAAGACCGGCTCCGCACCGCCCGGCTTATTATCTCGGGAGGAGGTCAGCTGCTTCCCGTTGTCTGGGAGGCATTTGACCGGCGCTACCATATCCCGGTCGCCAATTCGTACGGGCTTTCCGAAACGATCGTGATCGGCTCCGGCACGACCACCCTGCCCGAGTACCCGCACCTCACGAAAAACTACCAGAGCGTGGGCGTCGCGGTCGGGTACACGGAGGTCAGGATTGTTGACGTGGACGATCCTGAAACCGGGATGCCCCCCGGTGAACCCGGTGAGATCGCTCTTCGCGGCCCGTCCGTGGCAAAGGGATACTGGAACCTGCCCGAGGCGACGGCGGCCGTCTTCCGTCACGACGGCTGGTTTTTAACCGGCGATATCGGGTACAT
>JBAZHU010000113.1:0-5530 GCA_041652215.1 Methanoregula sp.
TCTAACGCATACTTCCACAGGCTGGTAACAGCGCCGCCGAGCTCTGCCTTTTTCTGGATCTCCGCATCGTTGGTCCATGCGTAGAGCATATCGCCTTTCTTGGTCATGTTCAGGCCTCCTTCTTGATCTTTTCAACCAAAACCGCACAGTGCTTGAGTTCCGGCATCTTGGACAGGGGATCGAGTGCTGTGTTGGTGAGGTTGTTGGCACCCTGGTCGAAGTGCATAGGCATGTACAGCACTTTGGGGGCAACCTCTTCCGAGACCCGGGCAATCGTGATCGTCTCGCCACGGCGGCTCTTTACCTTGATCTTCTCGCCGTTTCGGATACCCAGTTCCTTTGCATCCCGGGTATTGATCTGGATGTAGGATTCGGGCACCTCGTAGTGCAGCACCGCGCAGCGGTCCGTCTGGGTCCGTGTGTGGTAGTGGAATATCACACGCCCGGTCATGAGCGTGTAGGGGTACTCGGCATCCGCAACTTCTGCGGGCGGGCGGTACTCGATACCAAAGAATGTTCCCAGGCCATCGGCAGCCGAGAACTTCTCCTTGTGCAGGATAGGTGTTCCCGGGTGCTCGATGGTCGGGCAGGGCCAGTGGATGGCTTCGGGCTTCTCAATCTTCTCGTAGGTTACACCGAACTGGGCCGGGGTGCATGCCCGCATATCGTCCCAGACATCCTTGCCGGTCTTCCAGTCAAAGCCCTTGAGGCCCATCTTTTTGGCAAGTTCGCCGATGATAAGGTAGTCGACCTTCGCATCGCCCGGGGCATCGACCGCTTTCCTGACACGGTTGACACGCCGCTCGCCGCTGGTGAATGTACCGTCCTTCTCGGCAAAGCAGGCACCGGGCAGGATAACATCCGCATACTGGCAGCTCTCGGTCCAGAAGATATCCTGGATGACGAGGAAATCGAGTTTTTCAAACATTGCCTTGACATGGTTTGAATCCGGGTAGGAGACCGCCGGGTTCAGACCGAGGATGTACATCGCCTTGATCGGATCGCCGCACTGGTTGATCTGCTCGGTTAAGGTCACACCGTACCAGTCGGGCAGGGAACCTGCGGGAAGGCTCCATGCTTTTTCCATCTTTGCACGGTTGTCGGGAACTGAACATGCCTGGTAGCCGGAGAAGACGTTCGGGTATGCACCCATGTCGCAGGCACCCTGCACGTTGTTCTGGCCGCGGAGCGGGTTGACACCAACGCCGGGGCGGCCGATGTTGCCGGTGAGCATCGAAAGGTTGGCCATCGACCGGACATTGTCGGTACCGGTGGTCAGTTCGGTGATGCCGAGACAATAGATGATGACCGCGTTCTTTGCGTTCGCATACATGCGGGCAAATTCTTTCACCTGCTCGACCGGAAGACCGGTAATCTTCTCGACATCGGCATACTTCTCGACCATCTTTTTGAGATCATCAATACCCTTCGTGCGCTTTTCTATGAACTCCTTGTCTTCAAGACCCTCCTTGAGGATCCAGTACATCATGGAGTTGGCAAGTGCAATGTGGGTCGACGGGTTGAACTGGATCCACTTGTCGGCAAGCCGTGCAGTTGCGCTTAAGCGCGGATCAACAACGACAATCTTGATGCCCTTCTTCTTGGCCTGCATGACGCGGCGGCCAGCGAGCGGGTGTGCCTCAACAACGTTGGAACCCCACAGGACAATAAGGTCGGAATTCAGCACGTCCTCGAACGGGTTGGTGGCTGCACCGGACCCAAAGGAAAGCGAGAGACCGGCAACGGACGGACCGTGGCAGATACGGGCGCAGTTATCGACGTTGTTGGTCTTGAAGGCACAACGGGCCCACTTCTGGAACGCGTAGCAATCCTCATTGACCGTACGGCATGACGTCTGGAAGCCGAGGGCCTTGGGACCGAACTTGTCGGAAGTCTCCTTGAACTTCTTTACGATCAGGTCAAGCGCCTCATCCCATGACGCTTCGACAAACTTGCCGTCCTTCTTTATCAGGGGTTTTGTCAGCCGGTCGGGACTGTGGACCGGTTCCCAGCAGGTTGCTCCTTTCGGGCAGAGTTTGCCTTCGTTAATCGGGCTCCTCTTGTAGGGTTCAACCCCGATACACTTCCCATCCTGGACAACCAGGTTGAGCCCGCAGCCGACACCGCAGTACGGGCATGTGGTTGCCACGTATTTCAAATCTGTTTTTGCATCACTCATGCACATTCACCAAGTTAACTTACACACATTAACACAGAATTTCCGAAACATTAAGAAATCTGGTGTAACTATTGACTCTTGTTAATGCATTATAAAAACGTTCTGAATTTGTTCCGGATAATGATGAATGTTAGTGGGTATTTCGAAGAGAAACGCTGTTGATACACCAGGGTGGCAACCGGGAACCTGCCCGGCCTGTTTTTAAGATTTTCCACGACGGCATACTGACCCGGAAAATAAAAAAGTCCCTGAATTTGTCAACAACTTATACTTAATATCCGGATGAAAAGAGAAACGGGGTGCGCAGGGAGGGGCTCACAACATGCGATGCAGGATGCAGTTTTTTGGTGTTTTCCAGGGCCGTATGCTACCGGGAATACCGGAAATCTTCTTTAAACCCATACCATCACAGGTACATCGCAGTATAACTACATCCGGATAACAAAAACAGAAAATAAAATGTTTAATGTGATGACACACCAAGTAAATTTCATGGAACATGGACATCTCCGGGACGATGAACGGGGTTTTGGCGAACGGATACAGGCTTGCGGCGTGAACGAACCGGTAAGCACGTATCTTACCCGGTGTGCAGAATTCCATTCCGCACCTGCCCCGGGTCTTTTGATTGGCGCGTTCATGGTGGACTATGCCCTCGACCTGCTGGGAGCCGTTCCGACAGAAAAACTCTTTGCGGTCTGTGAGACCCCCAAGTGCCTTCCCGACGCTCCCCAGGTAATTGCCCATATCACGACCGGGAACGGCCGGCTTAAAGTGCTCTCCATTGGCAGGTTTGCCATCACGGTCAACAGGGCTTCCGACAAACCGACCGCCGAAGCGGTCAGGGTCTATGTCGATCTCGAAAAGATCAGGCAGTTTCCCATCATTGACCAGTGGTTCTCAAACAGCCCCACATTTAACAAGCACACAATGGGAGTTTCCCTTCAGGAAGAGATCTTCCGGACGGGCAGGAATCTCCTCTCGTACGAGAAGGTCCGGGTGCCGGTGAAGTTTAAGGAATCCTGGAAGCCGGTGACGTGCCCGTGCTGCGGTGAGACCGTACCGGATTACATGGTTGTTGACGGGAAGTGCGGTGCCTGCGGCCCGCTGAAGTATTATGAGAAACTCCTGTAAGTGAAAAACAGCCGTTTTGCAAATTTTTAGAGATGAGGGGGAGGAGTAAGCCTCCTTTTGTTCATGCGGCATCCAGCTCTGCACGAAACCCGGGCGGATACCGGACGATCCCTTGCCCTGTTCTGGCTTGCACCGCAGGGTTTTCGCCGTTTCATCGTATCCTGTTTTTGTTAAAAATGTTCTGGCGGGGCACCCATTACGGCAAACGTGCACTTCTCTATAAAAAAAACTCTGCCGTATCAAGACCGGGAACAGGCCGTGTCGTTTCTGTGCCATTGCCGTGACTCTCGCCTTCGTTTGCGTACGGCTTGCGTGCCCGGATGGCGGTGGCTGTTTCTCTGCCCCGACCCCATCCGGACAGAAAAACCGGGCCGGTCCGATGAAAGAAAACATTCCCAAAACAAAAAGAACCCCGAGTGGGAGGAGTAAGCCTCCTTTTGTTCATGCGGCATTCAGCTCTGCGCCAAACCCGGGCAGATACCGGACGATCCCTTGCCCTGTTCTGGCTTGCACCCGCAGGGTTTCGCCGTTTCATCGTATCCTGTTCCGTTAAAACGCTCAACGGGTTACTCGTGCGGGCGGTTAACCCGCACTTCTCGCTTTCCTCACGGAAAGCTCGGCCGCATCATAACTGGGAACAGGCCGTGTCGTTTCTGTGCCATTGCCGTGACTCTCGCCACCCGTACTTGTGTACGGCTGCGTGACCGGTAGGTGGGAGGACTTTCCTCAGCAGCACTTTGGCTACCGTCAGCCGCTCACTCCCTCTCAGGACTCTAATATGCGCAAGGAACGCTGATAAGGGCAACGGTTGCCAGGCACAGTATCGCTTTTTTTGTCCTAAGAGGATAACTAATTAAACGGGCTCTGCAGAATGTCTCACAGGACAGGAGAGATGTGCCATGCAACTGCTGACTGCCGATGAGGGAAAACTCGCGGTCCGGCTCGCCCGGGGCGCAATTGAATATACGATAGCAAAAACACCAAAGCCGATGATCGAACTGACACCGGTCTTTGGGGAAAAACGCGGAGTCTTTGTGACCCTCACACGAGCCGGACAACTCCGGGGCTGCATCGGGTTTCCCTACCCGGTCCTGCCGCTTGGCGATGCCATCGAGAATGCTGCTGTCGCGGCAGCCCTCGAAGACCCCCGGTTCCCGGGAGTAAAAAAGGATGAGGTCGCCTCCCTTGATTTCGAAGTGACCGTGCTCACTCCCCCGGTGCTGCTGACATGCGATCCCGCAGACCGGCCGGCCCATATCGAAGTCGGACGCCACGGCCTCATTGCCCGGGGCTACGGCACCAGCGGCCTCCTGCTCCCGCAGGTAGCAACCGAGTACCACTGGGACGCAAAAACATTTCTCGACCATACCTGCGAGAAAGCCGGGCTTCCCGTCACCTGCTGGCAGCAGCCCGTTATCGAGATCCTCACCTTTGAAGGCCAGATCTTTACCGGCTCGTTTAAGGGATCGGTTTAACAAAATGCGGAGCGTATTCTAAGGCTACAAGGAGTACCCCCACCGCATGGCGATTTCATTCGAGAGCCTGGACAGCGATATCGCAGGACGAACCGGCAAACTGGTCGCCGGCAAAAAAGTGATCCGGACACCGGCGCTGCTCCCGGTCATCAACCCCCACCTGATGCTGGTCACCCCAAAGGAACTAAAGGCCATGGGCGTTGAGGCGCTGATAACAAACGCCTACATTTTTTCCCAGAGCAAGCAGTACAGCGAGCGGGTCAGGGAAGAAGGACTCCACAAGCTGCTCGATTTTGACGGTATCATCATGACCGACTCCGGGTCGTTCCAGCTCTCGGTCTACGGTCAGGTCTCAATCACGAACGAACAGACGCTCACCTACCAGCGCGATATCGGAAGCGACATCTGGGTGCCGCTCGATATCCCCACCTCCCCGGATGCCGACCGCGAAACTGCCGAACGGGAACTCGCGATAACGATGGAACGGCTCAGGGAGGCAAAGGAACTCTTCGGGAACGATGCTCCGCTTGCCGGACCGGTGCAGGGAAGCCTGTACCAGGATCTCCGCGAGCGGGCGGGTAAAGAAGTCGGCGACCTTGGCTTCTCCTTCTGCCCTATCGGTGCAGTCGTCCCGCTCATGG
Organism: Methanoregula sp.; assembly: GCA_041652215.1. GTDB lineage: Archaea > Halobacteriota > Methanomicrobia > Methanomicrobiales > Methanospirillaceae > Methanoregula. The sequence continues at coordinate 5,430 of JBAZHU010000113.1, forward strand.
AATCCTACCGGTACCGGGATCTCGTTGACGTTGTCCTTGCGGCAAAACGCACGCTCCCCCGCTCGTCCTGCATTCACCTCTTTGGTGCCGGCCACCCCGTG
>JBAZHU010000114.1:0-5521 GCA_041652215.1 Methanoregula sp.
AATCAGGCCACATGACTCGATCGCATCTTCGATAAGGATCTCGTAATGCACTGCATCGCCAAGTTTTGCGACAAGCTCTGCATCGGCCATGCTCCGGTCCACAATGGCATGCCGGCCGACATCCCCCAACCGGCCACCCGAGAGAACGCCCACCTTCTCCGGAAGTCCGAACCGGCGTGCAATCGCCCGGCCCTTGCGGATCAGCGCAAGTTTATCCGCGACCGTCCATCCTTCATCGATACCCACGGGTGCAAGGAAGAATTTTTTTCCCCCCGCCGTCTCAAGAAGCGCAAGTCGCTCCAGGTGATCGACGTTGGCCGCGGTCTTGAGCGCCTGTAATGTGGCATTTGCCGGCAGGGTGCCCCGGACTGCCGCATCGATCGCACCCGACATAAGGTCGGAAACAAGCGCCACCTGGGGGGTCTCGCTCTCCGCTAACCGCACACGGGGATGGCCGGGCGGGATTATTGCAGAGCCCGGCCGCGAGTAACAGACAATATCGCACGGGATGCTGACACGGCAGGCGCTTTCGATGACTTTTCCTGCATCCCCGCCAACGCCGATCCCGATCGTTCTTACTCCGGCCTGCATGCTGCCTCATCCGGGGTGAGGCAGGTGATCCCGTTCTCGGCAAAATCAAAGACCTGCGACTCGTTCCCCTCATACCGGATCCTGAGCCGGTGCGTGGTATCCACAGTACCAATGACCTGTGCGGTCATGCCGACAACGGCAAACCGCCGGATCAGATCCTGGACATGCTCTTCGCGTGCAGTCAGGACAAAACCCATACCGGGGTACATCTTCACCCACTGCTCGAATGTCATGTGGTTGGCCGCAAGGTCTGGCTTTGGCACGCGGCCAAGATCGAGCTCGGCCCCTTTCCCGCTTACCTCAAGAAGCATCCCGATCGTCCCGATAAGGCCGGGGTTGCTGATGTCCTTTCCCGCAGTGACAAGGTGTTCCTTACCGATCTCTTCGAGAAGGGCGATCTGGGCCCGGACCTGGGCGGCGGATTTCATGGTAACCGAATCCCAGTTAAGCGCACAGGACGGGTGCACGCGACCGGTGAGGTCAATGGCCGCGATGATGCGGTCGCCATCCTGTGCAGTATTGGAATAGATGATCGAGTCGAGCCGGGCGGAGCCGAGAATCGAGACATCGATCACGCTGTACGGTGCATCGGGATGAAGATGCCCCCCGACAATTGGCACACCGAACTGTGCGGATGCATCGTGCATCCCTTTGACCACCTGTTCGTGGGTGTGGGTATTTTTGGGCATCGAGAATACATCCACCATCGCGATTGGCTTTCCGCCCATCGCAGCAATATCGTGGACATTGACAAGAACCGAACAGTAACCGGCCCAGTACGGGTCGGCCTCCATGAGCCGGCTCCAGATGCCATCGGCTGCAAGGAGCAGCGCCTCGCCGTTGTGTTCGATGACTGCCGCATCCTCGCCAAACGAGGCGACGACATGGGGCGCATCGATCCTGAGCGCTTTTACCATCTCGCCGATGGCATGTTTCCTCTTAACGCCTTCGTAATCCCTGACCACCTGCGCGATCTTGGTTGTGGAACAGTCTGAAACCACCGTCGTCACCCGGATAGGATCATAAAAAATACTATCTTGTACGCTATGTGAGGGCTCATCAGAGATAATTTATTTGATGCGGGGTCGACTTCTCTGGTATGGAGTGGGCAGAGAAATACCGTCCGGAACACCTCGCGGATATCACCGGCAACACTGCCGCTGTCCGCCAGATGGCAGACTGGGCAAAGACCTGGACATACCGGTCGAAACCTCTCCTCCTGTACGGCAAACCCGGCATCGGCAAGACGTCATCTGCCTACGCGCTCGCCCGGGATATGAACTGGGACGTGATCGAGCTCAACGCAAGCGACCAGCGGACGGCTGCCGTGATCGAACGGATCGCCGGCGCCGGGAGTACGACGGCAAGCCTGACCGGTTCAGCGCGGAAACTCATCGTGATGGACGAGGCCGACAACCTGCAGGGTACTGCCGACCGGGGCGGGGCAAAGGCGATCATCGAGTGCATCAAAAACGCCCGGCAGCCCATCGTCCTCATCGCAAACGATCTCTATGGCCTTGCCCCGGAACTTCGCGTGCGCTGCGAGCCGGTCCAGTTCAGGGCGCTTCCGGCCCGGTCGATCGCTCCCCGGCTCAAATATATCTGCGCAAACGAGAAGGTTGCCTGTTCGGAGGCCGCGATCCACGAGATAGCCGAAAGTGCCGGGGGGGACGTGCGGGCGGCCGTGAACATGCTTTATGCCGCAGCCATCGGCCGCGAATCGCTGGCCGAGGACCAGGTGCATACCTCCCAGAAGGATGAACGGGTCTCGATCTTCTCGCTTGTTTCTGCCGTATTCTCAAAGACTCCCGATGAGGACCTGATGAGACTCTCCTGGGACGTCGATGACACCCCGGAAAATATCGAGCAGTGGATCGAGGGGAACGTGCATGTCATTGCCGATCCCGTCGCCATGGAACGCGCCTACCGCTCGCTGGCGCGTGCCGACGAATATATCGGGTACACCTACCGGCGCCAGTACCACACGCTCTGGCGGTACGCGACAGCGGTGATGCTGCTCGGCGTCGCCGACGCAGCCGGGGGTATGGGTATCCATACCCGCATCCTGCCACCTGAACGCTGGCAAAAGATGTCAACGGCAAAAAAGCAGAAAGCGATACGGTACTCTGTACTCTCGCGCCTTGCTGCTGCCATGCAACTCCCCCAGACCACCCTGCGCGAGAAGTACCTGGGCACCATCTCCCTTCTTGTGGAGCAGGATCCCGAAACATTCACCCGCGAGCTGATGCTCGATGCTGACGGACTCAACTTTTTCTTAAACGACCGGGCCCGTTCACTGGAGATCGTAAAAGCCATCACAAAAAAAGAACACGATCTGGAACAGGATCAGAAGAAGAAAGCAAAGAAACCAAAAACGCCCGCTGCCGGCGATGAACACAATCCGGCCCCGGCCGTGCAGTCCCCTTCACCGGTGCCCCTGCCGGAAAAGCCCGTGGAAGAGAAAACGGCACCGCCCGCACCGGCACCGGAAACGTCCGACAAGAAACCGGTGGCGAATAATCAGTCGACGCTTTTTGACGGGTTCTGACCGCGCCGGTAATAATAGTGGAGAGGGACGCCGCAGTCGGTGATTTCGCCCCCGTTCCCGTAGGATTCAAAACCGAGATGGTAGACCACGAGGTCGCAGTCGGTTTTTTTGGCAAGTGCGACGAGCGGGGGGATCATCTCTTCGGCCGGCCGGACTGCATACAGGACATCGGCACCCGTGTAGCAGGACAGGTCGGGAGAGAAAATATCGTCGCGGGTAAAGGATAGCCAGTCCGGCAGCAGGCACGGGTGGATATCGACAGCCCGGATGCTGATGCCCGCATCGTGGACGCACTGCGCGGCATCAGGATTGTTTCCCACACCGATCTCGACGGGATGCCGGTAGTGCGCCGCGATATATGCGCCGACGCAGTGCTCAATATGTTTATAGCCATCCATCCAATAGGATTGAGCGATGCGGCTCCATATCTTTTGGGATCAGCTCTCCCCGGAAGGCCTCCAACTGCCGGTGGGAAGGGCGATTGCAGCATTGACCGGGTTACCGGTCGAGGTTGTTGAGAACCCGGTGCGGATTATGGGTTTTGTAAACGCGCGAAAACAGATCGATGCGCAGGTGCAGCTGGATCATCTGGCCGCTTACAAAAACCAGCACCGCATTTCCGATCCCATCCTTCTTGTCGTCAGCCAGGATCTCTTTAACCCCGGCCACTCCGCTCTTTTTGGTCTTGCCCGGGAGTCCGCCGGGATTGCCGTTATCTCGACGGCCCGGCTCGCCAACGAATATTACGGGCTTGCAGCGAGCGATGACGACCTGATCGACCGGATTGTAAAGGAGGGGGCGCATGAGGTCGGCCACCTGCTGGGCCTTGCCCACTGCAAAAACCGCGAGTGCATTATGTTCTGCCCGGACACGCTGGACGAGCTCAACGGGAAAAAGAAGATTTTCTGCGATGCCTGCCATAATCAGATCGAACAACGGCTCATGCCGCAGATCGACCAGATCTGAATACTTTTTTACCGGGTCTTCCAAGCGAGGGATCCCTGCGATACCCCAACTTCACAACGAATATGTAAGCGGGAAACAAAACGCACAGGTATGTCCTCCTCCCGACATTTCCGGCCGGGAACGTGACATGCGGTGCAGACATGTTCAAACGGGTCCTTGTAGCTACTGACTTTTCACGCCACGCAGACCGGGTGCTGGAGTGCATCGGGGAGATCCCCGGCATGGGAGAAATTATTCTCCTGCACGTGGTCGCCGGGGATTCAAACGGGAATGCAGTCCCGCCGGCCCGGCTGCTCGAAAAAAAAGAACAGATCCTTGCTCCGCTCGGAATCCCGGTCCGTTCGCTGGTCGTGCAGGGAGAATACGGGGATATCGTGCACAGCATCACCGGAACCGCAGACCGGGAGCGGGCATCGCTTATCGTTATGGGGGCCCGGGGCAGGAACCTGATCCGCACGCTGGTGCTCGGGAGCGTTTCAAAGGGTGTTATCGAGGCGGGCACGACCGATGTCCTCATCCTGCATTTTCGGGGCGAAGACGCACCGGATACAGAGAACTTGGAAAAATACTGCCAGAATGTTTTTTTTAAGATCCTCTGCCCGGTCGACTTCTCAAAACCCACTGCCGATGTTCTCGCCTTCCTGTCCGGCCTGCCCCTGGTAAGAGAAGTTATCCTCCTGCACGTGCTCCCTGGACCCACCGTAAACAAAGACGGTGAAATGCTCGAAAAAACAGCTGCCGCAAAACTGGAGGAACTTAAATCCACATTCTTCCACGCAGGCCGGGTGCGCACCATGGTCCGGCATGGCGATCCGGTCACGGAGATTGCAGATTGTGCCGAAAAAGAGAATGTCTCGCTCATCCTGATACCCCGGTTCGGGAGCAGGGATTATGCCACGAATATCCCCCTTGGCCGCATCGTTTCCGGTGTGGCAGGCCGGGTGCAGCGTCCCCTTCTTGTCAGGTACCCCCATATCCACCTTGACGTAGTTGCCCGCGAACTCTCTGTTGCTGAATTTGACCTTGCCGGGAATCTGTGGCTGGGATACCACCAGCAGAAGGCCGACCGGAACACAGACCGGATCTTCGGGGTATTTGTAGAAGATGCACTTGCCGCTGTTGCCCGGTGCCGGCGTCACCCGGACGGTCTCGAAGTCGATGGCGTATTTGTGGGTGAACCGTACCGGAACCGGGGCTATGCAAAAAAAGCGGTAGTGGCGCTTGTTGCCGCGTGCGGCACAGAGACACTTTACATGCACTCCACGCTGCCGCTCGTTACCTTTTATTCCACGTTTGGTTTTGCCCCCATCGCCGAGCACGAACTACCGGAGGGTATCAGGTCGCGGTTTAGTTTTGCCGACGGCAATCTTGAAGGGGCAAACGCCGCACCCATGCGCCGCCTGCCACCGGTATGAA
>JBAZHU010000115.1:0-5507 GCA_041652215.1 Methanoregula sp.
GACGTCCCCGGAGGAGATTAAAAAACACCCGCGTGAGGAGATCGTGCGGATCCTCGGGCAGGGTATAACGGATCAGATTTTTGAACAGTTACTTCCTAAGAAAAAAAATACGGATACGACACGCGTAAACGAGGAAAGGAAGGAAGGCCAGTCCACGCTGTTCCGTTTCGGGTGATGCTGTGGACGCCGTACCTTTTTCCTGCGAGATCAGGTATGCCGTTGTGACAATCCGTGATCGTGCTCCCCTGCTTGGCGTGCTGCGGGAGACGGGCAAGCACTACGCCGCCCGCATTGTCTGTTTTGACGCGGAAAAACTGGCCGGGCGGGCGCACGCAGAGGCCGCACTCCGGCATGCACACCGGGCATTCGCACGGGGCAGCGCAATCTCCAACTCATTTGAGATGGAGGCTCTGCTGTACGCTGCCGGGTCCCGGCAGTGCAGCGCGGCGGTTTCGTTTGGTCTCCACGAAGGAGAGAACCTCCTGTATATCTGCTGCTGCCCGGCACCGGAGGGTATCTGGAAAGAACTTGCCAGGTACATGCCGTCTGGCATTGAGCCGGATGAATGTATATCCCCGCAGAAAGCCGCCCGGCTTGTGGCCCTGTTTGATATCACCCCAGAAGAGATTGCGGCGACAGGGCAGGATCGTCTCCGGGATCTGGTACTGGAGAGAGTCGCGCTGCTGGATGTCAGTAAATAGGAGGAGGATCTACCAGCGGCTGCCTTTTAAGATCCTGCAGGCGCAAGATCCCCCGTACGAAATATCCCCACAAGATCATGAACAGGGAACCCACGTTCTGGTGAGACTTCGGGAGAGACCGACACCTATTCACATTGCACCTGTAACCCAAGAGGGGTTTGTTGCCTGGTGAGAGGGGGGGCAGTCTTTTGAAATTGCCGCCGGGTTTAAACATTCAGAATGCCTCGCTTTATCTAAAAGGATCTTTTAGATTCCCGACGGGTTTCGTGTGTCCTGGCCCTGTTAAAACCGTTCTCTTTTTTGTATCGATCGCCTGTAGTGCTGAAGGGACTGATCCGGATTCCACTGGGTGTCTCAAGGGGAACAACAGTTCCACTTTTCCGGGCCCGGGTAGGAAAACCAAAAAAAGGTTATTTGTTGGCGTGGGAGAGGATGTGAGGGATTTCCGGGACGATAAGCATTTTTGTTGCGAGAGTAACCGCCGGGGTGGAGCCGGGTATACAGAAGACTACACGGCCGCGAATGGTACCGGCAATTGCCCGGGAGAGCATGGTAGAGGTTCCGATCTCATCATAACTTTTCATCCGGAAGAGCTCTCCGAAACCATCAATCTTCTTTTCAAGAAGCGGGGTGACCGCTTCGATAGTACAGTCGTCATGTGTCAGGCCGGTACCCCCATCAATGATAACACAATTACAGGTTTTAAGGGCCTGGTAAAGTTCAAGCCGGATGGCTTCGATCTGGTCGGGAACCACTGCATAATGCAGGACGGGGATCTTTGCTTCGGTCAGGATGGCCTGGATGGTCTTCCCACTAAAATCTGTTTCTTTTGTCCTGGTGGTAGATACGGTAATCACTGCACCGGTTATTGAGATGGGTTGGACGTGTTCCTGCTTCATGATGATAAATGTAGTGGAGATTACTCATTAATAGAAGTATAAGATTCAAAGGTTTCTCGCTTTTTTGAACTTTTTTTATAAAAATAGGGCTACCCCTTTGTTTCCAGTGGAGATTTGATTCTCCCTCCGTCTTGATTTAGATGCAATGGTACATGATCATTGTCTTACCAGGTTCGACATTGCCCCAGATGCATTTCAAAGATCTTAAATAGATAAAAAGGCCATTTTAAAATGGCTGTTTTCTTTTAAAACTTTAATAGATCCACGAGGTATCTTTCAGACTTTCCACAGGAAACGAAGGGGGGTCCCTGTTATAGTATTCTCACAGAAGAGAACGTCTGATTCTCTCAATAAGGATTTTTATACCCACTTAAATAAAGAACAAAAATAAAAATATCCTAATTGCTGTATTCTGGCGTTGAATGTTATTTCTGACGTTTTAAATTGTTTTTCGACTGGAAACAAAGGGGTTTATAAAGGGAATAAACCTAGTACTTTTTTAATCTCATCACGCTAAGACTCAGCTCCACGTGTCATCATGCCTGAAACAGAAGATCCCTCAACTGGCCTTTTCATAAAATACCTCTCCAATAACCGGATATTCCGCGACCGTGAAGTACTCCGGCACTCGTACCGGCCGCAGATCCTCCCCCACCGCCAGCCCCAGATCGATACCGTCGCCTCGATCCTCGCCCCTTCCCTCAGGAACGAAACCCCGTCCAATATTCTGATTTACGGGAAAACGGGAACCGGGAAGACCGCAAGTGTACGGTACGTCGGTTCCGAACTCGAGAAAGCCAGCAGCACAATGGGTACTACCTGCCGAATTGTCCACCTCAACTGTGAAGTAATTGATACACAGTACCGGGTGCTTGCCCAGATTGCCAAGTGCATCGATGGTTTTGAAGAAGCGTCAAGCGACAAGACGCGTATTCACATTCCGATGACCGGGTGGCCGACGGATCAGGTATATGCCGAGCTCAAGAACCAGCTTGAGGCCGGCGGTGGCGTGCTCGTCATTGTGCTCGATGAAATTGACAAACTGGTCAAAAAGAGCGGCGACGACACCCTGTACAACCTGACCCGGATTAACTCCGATCTTAAGAAATCCAAGGTCAGCATTATCGGGATTTCAAACGACCTTAGCTTCAAGGACTTCCTTGACCCCCGGGTTCTCTCTTCTCTCTCTGAAGAAGAGATCGTTTTTCCGCCCTACAACGCACCGCAGCTCGTCGACATCCTTACCCAGCGTGCCAGCGGTGCTTTTCTGGACGGTGCGATTGCCGAGGGTGTGATCCCGCTCTGTTCGGCACTTGCCGCCCAGGAGCATGGTGATGCGCGGCGGGCCCTGGATCTCCTCCGGATCTCCGGAGAACTTGCCGACCGGGACGAATCAAAACAGGTGACCGAGGAACACGTGAAACTGGCGCAGGCAAAGATCGAGACCGACAGTATGATTGAATGTATTGCAACGCTCCCCACCCAGAGCAAGCTGATTCTCTTCTCGATGCTGACACTGGCAGAGCTGAACCAGAAGCTGAACCAGAATATCTTCACCAGCGGAGAAGTGTCGCGGATCTACCAGGACATCGCACCGCGTATCCAGCTCGATATCCTCACTCACCGCCGGATCACCGATCTCATCTCGGAACTCAACATGCTGGGTGTGATCAATACCCGTGTCGTGAGCCGGGGCCGCTACGGGCGCACGAAAGAGATGTGGTTCGATGCAAATACCAGCAAGATTCGCGAGGTCGTGCTCAAGGATCCGCGGCTGAACGGGTTAAAAGATCTTGATATAAATCAGATGGAAGCCAAATGGTTAAAAACGTGGTTCAGGTGAAGTGTGATGGATGACAAGGATCTTGAACTCCTCCGGATTCTTGAGGAGAACAGCCGGCTGTCTGCGCAGGAAATCGGATCGATGACCAACCTTAATCCTGTCGAAGTGGAAGCACGGATCCACGCTCTCGAAGAGAACCAGGTAATCCGTAAGTATACGACGGTCATCAACTGGGAGAAGGCAGGAAATGGCGAGGTATCAGCCATTATCGAGCTGAAAGTGAGTCCCGAACGTGACTTCGGGTACGATCGCATCGCCGAACGGCTCTCCCGGTTCAGGCAGGTACGGACACTCCGTCTCATCACCGGAACGTACGATCTCCAGGTGATGGTGAGCGGCAAGAACATGCAGGAGGTTTCCCGTTTTGTCTCGGAGCATGTCGCCCCGATGGATCGGATCCGCGAGACGGCAACGCACATTGTCATGAAGTCCTACAAGGAAAATGGCAACACCCTCTTTGAGCAGCAGGAAACCGAACGCCTCCCCTACTCTTTCTAAAGGTGAGATGATTGAGAACATTTGTCTCTGAACGTGCGCAGCAGATTCCCCCATCAGGGATCCGGAAATTTTTCGATCTGGTTCTCACCATGGATGATGTGATCTCCCTTGGTGTTGGCGAACCCGATTTCAGGACCCCGTGGAACATCTGCGAGTCCGGCATATACTCCATCGAACAGGGTGTAACCTCCTATACTTCAAACCGGGGGCTCCAGACGCTCCGCGATGCGCTCTCTGCCCACCTCGCGAGCCGCTACCAGCTCAAATACTCGGCTGATGACGAGATGGTTATCACCACCGGGGTGTCCGAGGCGCTTGACATTGCAATCCGCGCCATCGTCAATCCGGGGGACGAAGTACTGATTGCCGAGCCCAGTTACGTTTCCTATGCACCGTGCGTTGCGCTTGCCGGTGGCATCCCGGTGCCGGTGGAATGCACCGAAAAGGATCATTTCCGGCTCAGCCCGGAAGCCCTCCAGGCAAAGATCACGCCAAAGACGAAAGCACTCATCATCAACTTCCCCAACAACCCGACCGGCGCCGTGATGAAAAAGGAAGATCTCGAACCGATTGCCGATATCGTGACGGACCGGGATCTCCTGCTCATCAGCGATGAGGTTTACTCGGAGCTCACGTACGAGTCCTCTCACACCGCTGCGGCAACGGTAAAAGACCTCTGGGAACGGACGATCACCTTAAACGGGTTCTCCAAGGCGTATGCGATGACCGGCTGGCGGGTGGGATTCCTCTGTGCGCCAAAGGAGCTCTGCGACGCGGCACTCAAGATCCACCAGTACGTAATGCTCTGCGCCCCGGTGATGGGACAGGTCGGGGCGCTCGAAGCGCTCCGCTCGGCCGAGGATGAGAAGACGAGCATGGTTAACGAGTACCGGCTCCGGCGCAACATGTTCGTTTCCGGCCTCAACAAGATCGGCCTTTCCTGCCATGTGCCAGAGGGTGCATTCTATGCGTTCCCCTCAGTGAAAGGCACCGGGCTTTCCGATGTGGAGTTTGCGGAGCGCCTGCTTAAGGAGCAAAAGGTCGCGGTAGTCCCGGGGAGCGTCTTTGGCTGCGGCGGGGACTATCACCTCCGCTGCGCCTATGCGGTCCCAAGAAAAGATCTTGCCGAGGCTCTCTCCCGGATGGAAACGTTCCTCAACGGTTTGTAATTTGGGATTCGGGCCGGAGCTATCCGGCCCCTCCTTACCCGGATCCTGTAGTTCCGGGCATGGCTCCGGATTCTCTCAACAACTGTCCTGATTCCTGTGGTTTTTTATGGTTCAGGGCAGCCTTTATTGCTCTAACCGCCCTACACTCCATGATACTCCAATGAGCTGTACTATTATCGTAGGTGGATTTTTTGGAGATGAAGGGAAGGGCAAGATCGTTGCCCACATCGCACATGCGGATGAACCCGTCATCATCTCCCGCGGTGGTGTAGGCCCGAACGCCGGCCACACGGTTCAGGTCGGCGACCACAAATACGGTGTCCGGATGGTGCCCTCCGGTTTCGTCTATAAAAAAGCAAAACTCTGTATCGGGAGCGGAGTCCTCGTTGATCCCCGT
>JBAZHU010000116.1:0-5500 GCA_041652215.1 Methanoregula sp.
CGAGAATCTCGGTCTGGAAAAGGTCATCGCCAACTACATCGCCAACCCCAACATCAGGTTCATGATCCTCTGTGGTACCGAAGTCAAGGGCCACCTCTCAGGCCAGTCCATGGTCGCACTCCACAAGAGCGGCGTCAAGGACGGCAGGATTGTCGGCGCTGAAGGCGCTATCCCCTTCATTGAAAACCTCAATGATGCGGCCATCAAGCGTTTCCAGGAACAGATCACCGTCGTCAATATCATGGAGACTGAGGACCTGAACGCCATCAAGGCCAAGATAAGCGAACTCAAAGCCAAGGATCCCGGCGCCTTTGCCGCCGACCCCATTGTCGTCGAAGTTAAGGAAGCTGCCGGCGGCGCTGAAGTCGCATCAGCAGGGGTAAACCCCCAGTTCCTCGAAATCGAGAAGAGACTCGACAAGATCGAGAAACGCATCGAATTCGCGGATGCTGAAGTGGCACAGCGTGTTGGGAGAAAGATCGGGCGTGATATCGGCATACTGTACGGCCTCATGGCAGGCGTTATCGTATTTATTATGCTGCTGTTTATGCTCTCGAAATTGATGGCATTGGTGTAATGGAGGTGTAAATTACATGTTCAAGTTTGAAAAAGAACAGAGTGTCTGGGACTTCAACGGCACCAAAATCGGTGGTCAGCCCGGTGAATACCCGACCGTATTGGGTGCTTCAATCTTCTACAACAAGCACGAGTGCGTGCTTGACGACAAGACAGGGAAGATTGACAAGGTAAAGGCCGAAGCACTCTGGAACCGCTGTCAGGAACTCTCTGATTTAACCGGAATTCCGCATTTCATCCAGATCATTGCGGAATACGGGGAAGCATTCGAGAGCTACTTTTCGTGGTTCGACAGTATCGACAACAAGACCGCGTTCTTAATGGACTCATCGGTCCCCAAGGCACTCGCTCACGCATGTGAGTACGTGACCGAGGTCGGGCTTGCAAACCGTGCGATCTACAACTCGATCAACGGTTCGATCCTGCCCGAGAGCATCGAGGCATTAAAGAACAGTGATGTAGACGCAGCGATTGTGCTCGCCTTCAACCCTGCCGACCCATCGGTCGCAGGAAGAGAGAAGGTGCTGGTCGAAGGTGGCGTTGCAGGTCAGACCAAGGGTATGCTCGAGATCGCAGAGTACTGCGGTATCAAGCGCCCGATTCTCGACACTGCGGCAACCCCGCTCGGCCTTGGCTCCGGTGGTTCATACCGTGAGATCCTCGCCTGCAAAGCAATCCACGGGTACCCGACCGGTGGTGCATACCACAACATGACGGTCTCCTGGACCTGGCTCAAGCGCTGGAAGGGAACAAGCAAGACCCCCTCCGTCCTTGCAGCAGGCTACAAGGGCAAGGATGCCCTGCTCGAACAGATGTCCCACCACTATCTCGGCGGGATTGAGGGTATCAAGCAGGCGGCCTGGTCCGCACCCGATATCGGCTGCAACATGATTGCAAGCACCCTCGGTGCCGACCTGATTATGTACGGTCCGATTGAAAACGTCGAAGCAATGATCACCGCACAGGCCTACACGGATATCGCTGTCCTTGAGGCAACCCGCCAGCTCGGGATCGAGTGCAAATCGGAAAGCCACCCAATCTTTAAATTAATCTAATTTTTTTTTAATGCCGCAGGGCAGATTTTAAAAAGAGATTTTTCCCCGTAGTTGTTACGGGGTTTAATATGCTGGAGTGCTGACGCAGAAGTACATTCACGCGCCGAACACGTGCCGGTGGCTCTCTTCGGCTTCTGCACTCCGCCCCAGACGACGCAGGGCCTCGGCCCGGTTCTGCCAGACAAATGAGTTGATCGGGTTGAGGCTGATCGCACGATCAAAGGCGGCAAGCGCTTTCTCGTTCTGGCCAAGACCCAGGAGTGCGATCCCTTTTGCAGTCATCGCCCGGATGTTGTTCGGGCCGCTATCAAGGATACGGTCGAAACAGGCGATAGCATCCGCATATCTCTCCAGTGCGTTTAAGGCATAACCTTTGTTGGCAAGAGCAAGCGTGTAGTCCGGGTCAAGGGAAAGGGCCCGCTCGAAACAGGCAATCGCTTCCGTGAGCCTGCCGATCTTGCGCAGAGCGTACCCCTTCTCAAACCAGGTTGTCATGAGCTTCGGGTTGGCAGCGAGCGCCAAATCATAGCAGGCAATGGCATCATCATGCCGGCCAAGGGCATAGAAGACTTCCCCTTTTTGTTCAAGCGCCGTGGTGTTGGCTGCATCTGCTGCAAGAATCGTATCGTATTCGTCGATAGCGTCATCGTACCTCCCGATCCGTACCAGGTGATGCGCTGCCTCAAGTTCTGCCGTGACGTCCATATCCCATCATACAACTGGTATACACCGGCAGGGATAAACCCGCGTATAATAAAAAAGGGGTTTAAAAAAAGGAGACGTCGTTACCGGCGGTTTGCCCGGTACAGGAGCAGGCCGGTACCGCCCAGTACCGCAATAATAACGGTCAGGGGCTGCGCTGCGGCACGGGTAGTGGTTTTTGTTGAAACACTCGTGGAAACAACAGGCACCGGTGTAGTCGGCTCCAGAACGGGAGTGGGGGGAACCGATGGCGTAATCACCCGGGATTCCACCGTTGCCGTGGTCTCTGTCAGGGTCGAGACATGATTTTCAGGGTGGAGCGTGTAAGACGTGCTGGTGGATCCGGTTCGGGATCCGGAGTCTTGCAGGTACACAGAGAGCGTCTTGTAGCTGTCGCTTCCGCCCAGATGCGAGTAATCGACAGGTTCCGTGGTCACGTAGACAAGGTACGTCCCCGGATCGATCTGGTTCCAGATCCTTGAGGTATCCCATTTCATCGACCATTGCTGGCTGCTGTCGAGGTCGACCAGGGTAAAATCGCCCTGGTCGGCACGCTGGCTTGTGTCCGTGAGGGTCACACCGTTTGTGGGGAGACCCGGGCCGGTCATAAACAGGTAGACCTCGGTCCCATGGTAGGAGTAGCCGTGCAGATCGATAACATCCCCGAGATAACCGGTATAGTATTCATCGGCCGCACAGGCACCTGCAACCAGCAGGCATGATGCGGCACAGAGCAGCACGGTCACGACAGTTCCGGAACGGTATGAAAACAAACGGCACAGCAGGCTCATTATAGAGTATAAACTGCCGGGGGGTATATTTATTGCGGAGGCCAAAAACAGCCGTCCCGTGAGAATCAACGACGAATACCGCAAATAAAAAAGAAATACTAATCGTGCCGTGGCGGGTCAGTACAGACGGTAAATGAAAAACCCGTCCAGGTAATGTTCGGACTGGTCGTAATCGGCGAGCAGGTTCTTCCGGTTGCCGTACGATAGCATCCGTTCCCTCAGGGGTTCCATCCCGCACGTATGATAGATCAGTTTTTTGATCTCTTCGTTGGCTTGTCGGATCTCCTTTGTCCTGACCTTCCCCAGCAGGTCAGCAGGGGAAGCGTCAATATCAAAATAGGCAAAGAGCGACTCAAGGGAGATAAGCCAGAGTTTGTCCTGCACCGCGTTCTCAGCGGCCTGCGTTGCCTCTGCATCGGTGAGAACGAGATACGCCTCGTCACTGCCGTGGAAAAAAGCCTTGAACCCGTACAGGTGGCCGTTCGAGAGGCGAAGCACGGTTTTATCCACGCCAAGGAACCGGGCAAGTGCCTCACGCTTCTGCTGCATGACCGGATCCTGACTTTTGTGCATCTGACACCCCCGTACCCTCAGCAGACGAAATCACATGTAGTGTGTGCACATTCAGCATGGATGTATAAGGTATTAAGATGCGTTATTTATTCATGGATCTACCCCGTGAGCATCAGGTAAACGAAAAATGGGGAGGTGATGATTCAGGCGGCTCTCCCGCGATCCTACGAGATATCAAGGGGCGTAAAACCCTGTTTTAACACCTTCCCGAACTGGACATCGATCTTGGGGTCCTGTGCGCAGACGGGACAGGTATAATTATCCGGAAGATCGTCGAACTTTGTCCCGGGTTTTATGCCCCGGTGGGGTTCACCGCGTTTCTCGTCGTACACGTACCCGCAGATCGAACAGATGTACCGGGTGGGCATCCACTCGTCAAACCCCCATGTGCCAATCCTTCCCCGGCCCTGGTACCCGCAGACCGGGCAGACATAGTCTTCAGGGAGATCTTCAAAGGCGGTTCCCGCCGGGATACCGTGCTGGGGTTCACCACGCAGCGGCGAGTAGATATACCCGCAGAGCCGGCACTTGTACCGCTTCAGTTTGTACACGGATACTTTCTTTTCCGGGGACTTTTTTACGATCTTTTTCCCACCGGCCTTTCCTTTGGGGGACGAAAGGGTCTTCTGCACGGATGCAGCCTTCCCTTTTTTCGGGGTCGTGACCGTCTTTGCCGGTGCGGCTCTCTTCATCATTACCGGGGATTTTTCCGGGCGTACAGCCCGCGTTCCCGCTTTTGATCCGGGGGATCCGGACACTTTTTTTGTTCCTGCCATGGGTGCTCTCCGAACCGGGCGATCAGGTGGAGGATACCGGCCTGAAAAACGCCCGTTATAACGGATGATGGAAACTACCGGATATTATATATTATGAATGATGCAATCAGATCGACGGGAGACCCGGGTACACGGGTTTTGTCACATCGTATCCTCATGACATACCCCGAGGATTTATCCGTCAGAACTGCACATGATCTGAAGTATTGATATGGCGGACCTCGTTTCAGGTATAATCTATGCGTTTGCGGCGCTCTTTGTAATCCTCGACCCGATCCTGTCAGTTCCGATCTTTGCCGACATGACCAAAGGGCAGCCCTCTCGGGAGATCCACAAGCAGGCATTTATTGCAGTGGCCGTAGCCGGCGTGCTGATGTATATCTTCCTCATCTTTAATACCACAATTTTCAGTATCCTCGGCCTTACGCTCTCAACCTTCCAGATCGCAGGCGGAATTCTGCTGTTCCTTCTGGGGATGCAGATGGCACTGGGAATCGATCTATGCAGGTCAAAGGATTCCATCCCGTCAGCAGCAGGTGTCGTGATAGGGACGCCTATCCTCTGCGGCCCCGGCGCGATCACGACTGTGATGCTTCTCTCAAAGGACTATGGCATCCTCATCCCGTTTATCGCAATCACCCTCTGCCTTGCAGCAACCTGGGTAATCCTGTATTTCTCTGCAGGGATCCAGAAGGTACTTGGGACCGTCGTCACGGATATCATGGGAAGAGTGCTGGGAATGCTTGTCGCAGCAATTGCAATTAAGATCATCTTTTCAGGGATTATCGGGACGCTGGGCCTGAATATCATTATCTGAACAGGAGATCCTTTTTTCCGGATGCGTCCGGATCCTGATGGTTCTTTTTTAGATCCTTGCGGCACCCGTATCTGAGGCCCGTTAGGCAGGGGGGTACCCTCATCCTGTGACAGGCCCCTGCGGGGGGTCACCCTGCGATCATGGGTAGCCTGCCGGCAGGGTATCCCGGGGCCGCCGCTGTACCCCCTCGCAGGGTCTGACCATTCGCAG
>JBAZHU010000117.1:0-5382 GCA_041652215.1 Methanoregula sp.
AGAAAAGACCTGGTTGTAAAAATTCGCGGGAGATCCTAATTTTATTGGGGGAAAACTGCCTCCCTGCGCCCCCCGTTGGGAAGACTACGTGTAGAGTGCCACAATTAATGTCCGTTTTGTTGACAGAGTTTATGTCCGCTTAATAGACATTTTCTGTTTTTGTTGAAATTGATTTCGTTATGGTAGACAGATACAGGAGTCATCCATCCCAGGATCTCCTGCTTTCGCCAGGAATTGTAGAGGTGATCGAACCCCCAGAGTTCTTTCCTGAAGTGACTTAACGAACGGAAATCCTTGAGGGCAATCAATTCACGGTAGAGAGTCTGGTGATACCGTTCGATCTTCCCACGGCCGCGAGGGTGGTAGGGGCGTCCGAAGATGAGTTTGATGCCGTATTTTTTGGCTTCGGCTTTGAAGATTTTTGAGACGAACTGTTTACCGTTATCGAGATATATCTCCCGGGGAATCCGGCCGGCACGGAGTGCCCACTGCAGGGCATTGACCGCTGAAGCTGCATCCTTGTGCAGATAGACCCTGCTCTTCACGCGATACCGTGAACAATCATCGGTGAACCCGGTGACGTAGACCTTGCCGACATCTCTGATACGGAACTGGAAGGTGTCACCCTGCCACATACTGTCGACATGACGACGCTGGAACCGTTTGCCGGCGGGTTGCGGTTTAGCTTTGATCCGAATGAGAAGTCCGTGTTTCTTGAGTATGCGGTGAACCGTTCTCCAGGAACACGGGAGATTGAACTGGTGCTTGATTCGTCTGGCTCCCCATGCAGGGTATTTCTCCTTGAGCCGGATGATCCGTTGCTCCAGTTTTGCCGGGATTGCCCGATATGATCGCTTCCGGGGACCGGTCTTCTTCGGGTTTAATCCATTCTCTGGATCCTTGCGATGATTCTGCGCCCATCGTCTCACTGTTCGTTCAGAGATGTTGTACGTCTCTCCGATCTCTTTGGCACTCCGTATCTTCTCTTCGTAAAATACGACTGCTTTTGTTCTGATCTCCATGGTCGCTTTCACCCACTAGCACCTGATCGGTGCTCTTGAAAGCGGACATAAATTATGTCACTGTTTTAGGACAGAAATACTGGCACGCTACAATTAGTCATGCAGAGTTTTTGGGGAGATGCAGGGTAAATGTGCTCCCGGCACCCGGTGCACTACGGACCGTGATATCCCCTCCATGAATTACCATGATTTTTTTTGCGATGGCAAGCGAGAGTCCTATCCGGTCGAACTTTCGTGACAGGTCCGTCGCATCGGCAAGCTGGAACGGTTCGAAGATCGAACTCTGTGCCTGGACGGGAATACCGATCCCGTTATCGGTCACAGAAATATGGTAAACTGAGTCGGTGTCATCGATAGGACAAGCGATCCCGATTACACGCGGGGGGCTGGAATACTGTATGGCGTTTGAGAGAACTGAATCGATAACGACAAAGATCCGGTTCTTGTCCGCCTCAACGGTTAGATCCCGGGGAATATTCACCGTGATGTCCGCCTGGGCGGCATACCCGTTGTCATTGATTACGCTCTGTACAAGGTCTGGGAGGGAAAACCGGGTGGGGGTGAGAATGAGTTTTCCCGAGTCAAGGACTGCCAGGTCAAGCATACGGTTGATGATCTGGCGTTCGCGGTCTGCACTTGCGAGGCAGCGTTCCAGGATCTTCTGTGTCTCAATGGTTAACCCGGCCTCTTTTGGGTCAGCGAGAAGTAAATCGAGATATCCTATGATGGGCTGGAGAGGGGTACGGAGTTCGTGGGCGACGGTCATCACAATCCCCCGACGCTGTTCATTGTCGTGCACGATCTTGTCTTCGAGCCGTTGCATTTCCGTGGTGTCGATCACATTGATAAGCACTGCCGGTGTCCCAAAGTGTCGGATGGGTGTTGATGTAATCCCGGCAGTACGGAGTTCTCCCGTTGCAGTCCGGAACCCGATCCTGACAGAGTCCCCGGGGTCCCCGTCACCTTTATTCACCAGGTCCTGGCAGGAAGCCCGGTCAGGTTCATCGGCAAACGAGCAGAGGTTTTTACCCGGGAGCCCGGCTGGCGGGACACCCAGGAACCGGGAGAACGCAGGATTCGCATACCGGATAACGCCGTTTTGGACGATAAGGATACCCACCGGCGAGTTCTCGGTGAGCTGTCGGTATTTTACCATGTGGGCATTGCCCGCTTTTTCGGCAAGTTTGCGGGCATTGATGTTAACCGCCGTGCAGCTGATGACGTTTTTGTCCATCCGGTTCCATGAAAGGTTCACCCAGCAGGCGGCGCTATCCTTTGTTTTAAGCCGGGTCTCGAAATCCTCGATCCCGGTGTCCCGGTTCATGCGCTCCCGGAACCGCTCCACCTCAGCCTGGCTAAAGAGGATCTCCGGGAACGTGATTGCCTGAAGATCCTGTTCGGTTAAACTGAGCATATCTGAAAATTTCCGGTTGCAGCGCCGTATGGCTTCGCTCTGCCGGTCGAAGATGACGATTCCGATCTGGGAATAATCAAAGAGCGTGCGGTACTGGGTCTCCTCTTCCCGGATGCGCCCGATCAAAAATGCGATGATACCGGCAATGCCCACAAAAAGCACGGCCTGAACGGTAATGGCGGCAAGCCCCACGGCATCAGGATACCGGAACACGTATCCGATGCCCCCGTACGCACAGGCGCAGATTGCCGAAACGATGATCCCACGCCGGGGGAAAGCGTACACTGCATAGATGATGGGGATGAAGAAGAACTGGGTTGTGAGAATATCAAGGTTCAGAAAAAACGCGAAAACTGTGGTCAGGACACAAAGCACAACGAGCAGTGCAATCGCACCGCCGCGCAGCAGGTCGTCCCTTTCGGGCGTGAACCCCCGGTGCTGCGGCGACGTATCGACCATTGATATTCAGGAATTTTACTTTTGTAGTTATATATGCGTTCCCCACGAAAATCCGGGCGCAGTTTATGAGTCTGGCATGGTATCGAATTACTTAACCCGGTAAAAGACACGTGGCCGTTTCTTTAAGGTGGGGTATAAAAATCTTAAAATCAAGAGATCTATTCGTATGCGCCCCTCAGTTATCGTCAATGTTGCGATGAGTGCGGACGGGAAACTGTCGACCCGGGAACGAAGGCAGGTAAAAATCTCGGGTGCAGAGGATTTTGCCCGGGTCGACCGGCTCAAGGCCGACTGCGACGCAGTGATGGTCGGGATCGGGACGGTGCTCGCCGACGACCCTTCCCTTACGGTGAAAAACCCCGAATACAGATCCGAGCGGCAGCGCGAGGGAAAACCCGATCACCCGACACGGATTGTCATCGACAGCCGGGCGCGGATACCCGTGGATGCTGCGGTGCTCACCAGGGGGGAGGGATTGAGGGTGATAGCCGTCTCGGGCCGGGCAGACCCGGCGCGGGTGGGCATGCTCCGGACAAAAGCGACGGTCATCGTTGCCGGGGAGAACGAGGTGAACCTTGTTCGTGTGCTTGATGAACTCGGGTCGATGGGCATACGGCGCCTGATGCTGGAAGGCGGCGGGACGCTGATCGCCGGGATGATCCGGGCCGGCCTTGTCGACGAGATCTATACCTATGTCGGGAACATTGTCATCGGCGGGAAAGACGCACCGACGCTTGCGGATGGCCCGGGCTGGATCCAGCAAGCCGATTTTGCCCGGCTCGCACTCGCGGATTACGTACGGATGGATGATGGTATCCTCATCCACTGGAAAGTACAACGTCATTAACCCGGTTCCCTGCGGAGACGTCAGCACATTTTTTTTAAGCCGTGTGCAAGGCGCTCCAGCCGGATGCCAAGGCTCATCAGCCTGCATTTGAAAACAATCATCCACGTATATCGCAATCATCGTTCTTGCCGCCGTCTTTCTCCTGATTGCCGTGCGGCAGGTGGGCAGGTTCACGCTGCGGATCTGGCAGATCATGCTCGGCGGAGCACTGGCGGTCCTTCTGCTCGGCCAGATCGCACCTGCTGATGCCCTCTCTGCGATAAATGTCGACGTGATGGTCTTTTTGTTCGGCATGTTTGTCGTGGGGGAGGCACTCTCGCGGAGCGGGTACCTTGACACGCTCGCCCACCGCCTCTTCCGGCATGCCCGCACCCCCGGGGAACTCATATTCCTTGTGATCTTCGGGTTCGGGCTTCTCTCTGCGCTCCTGATGAACGACACGCTCGCTATCATCGGCACGCCGCTCGTGCTCGGGCTTGCCACCCGGTGCCGGGTTCCCTCAAAACTGATGCTGCTCGCCCTGGCCTTCGCGATCACGACCGGCAGCGTGGCAAGCCCGATCGGTAACCCTCAGAACCTTCTCGTCGCGGTTAACAGCGGGATGACCGCACCGTTTATCACCTTTGCCCTCTGGCTCCTCCTCCCCACCCTCGCCAGCCTCGCCGCTGTGTGGCTGGTACTGCACCTGTACTATCGCAAAAGCTGGGCATCCGCCGCATTTGTATGTGAACCAATCCCAACGGCCGCGCCGGACCCCGCGCTCACCCGGATCGTGAAATGCTCGCTTGCGATCCTGATTGGCCTTGCCCTCACCAATATCGCAGCGTCGCTTGCCACCGGCGCGATAGTCATTCCCCTGCCGCTGATTGGCCTTTCAGCCGCCCTCCCAATCCTTGTTTTCTCGGTACAGAGGGTCGCGGTGCTCAAAGCCATCGACTGGTGCACGCTCGTCTTCTTTGCCTCGATGTTCATTCTCATGGCCGCCGTCTGGCAGACCGGCTTTTTCCAGTCCCTCGCCGGGGTCGCGGGGATAACGTCAGTTCCCGCGATCCTCGGGACCAGCATTGTCCTCAGCCAGTTCATCTCGAACGTACCCTTTGTCGCGCTCTTCCAGCCGCTCATCCTCCATGACGGGGGAACGACCGCGCAGCTCATGGCCCTTGCCGCCGGGAGCACGATTGCAGGCAACCTCACGATTCTCGGGGCGGCGAGCAACGTAATCATTATCCAGCAGGCCGAGGCCCGGGGGGAGTCGCTGACATTTGTGGAGTTTGCGAAGATTGGGGTGCCGGTAACACTGATACAGATAGGGATCTATGGGGTGTTTCTGGGAGTAGTGTGAGGAATCATAAGCAGTACCTCACAACCCGGCCCGATCATACGCAGCGGATTTTTCTGACCTTTCAAAGGGGCATGCTCTTTGGGGTTTTGCCCCTGCCGCAAGGGGCATCCCCCTGAGGAGATCGTGGTTTTTCACCGGTTACGGTGTCATCACACAAAGGGGCATTATAAATGAGGTGTTCTACAAAAGCAAAAATATCCATTGCTGAGGGGTACCTCAAAAGACAAAAAAACGAAGAACCTCTTATCCCAAAGACCGTGCGGATCAAAAAAAGTTCAGAGCCGGACCAGCTCGTAAT
>JBAZHU010000118.1:0-5363 GCA_041652215.1 Methanoregula sp.
CCACGTGAAGATCCTTGCGGTTAACGACTTCCACGGCCAGATTCCGGCCGGCCAGAAACTAAACGGGGAGCCGGCGGGGAGTGCTCCGGTGCTTGCTTCCTACCTGAAAGCCGCAATGAACGAAAGCCCGGCAGATGCCACGTTCATCGCGCTGCCGGGCGATGTGGTCGGTGCGTCGCCGCCGGAGTCCGGCCTGATGCTGGACGAGCCCACGCTGCTCTTCTTTAACGAGTTTGCAAACGGTTGCTGCGGGAAGGCGTCAACCTGCAGCGCCTCGTGCAACATGGTAGCGACGCTCGGGAACCACGAGTTCGATAAAGGCACAACGGAGCTGCTGCGAAAAATGAACGGAGGTAACGGAACGGCTGCGATCACCCATCTCGAAGATCCTTACCCGGGAGAAAAGGCCGGGTATGTCTGCGCAAACGTGGTCTGGAAGATAAACGGCACGCCTCTCGTCGCCCCCTACGTGATCCGGAACGCGGGCGGGGCAAAGATCGCGTTTATCGGGGCCGACACGACAAAGACCACCACAATTACCCTGCCGGCAAATATTGACGGGGTCGCATTCCTCAACGAGACGGAATCGATCAACCGGTACGTCCCTGAGATCCAGCAGCAGGGCGTCCATGCTATTGTCGTCCTCCTCCATGAAGGCGGGAACCAGGACGCATACGAAGGCCGGACCCGGGAAAATACGAACGTGACCGGAAGCGTCAAAGATATTGTCGCCGGCCTCGATCCTGATGTAGATGTCGTTCTCTCGGGCCACACCCATGCGTTCACGAACGCGTACCTGAATAATTCCGGCAACAACCCCGTTCTTGTCACGCAGGCATACAGTTACAGCCGGGCCTTTGCCGATATCGATCTCACTATTGATCCGGCAGCCGATGAGATTACGCAGAAATCAGCACGGATTGTACCGGCCTATGCCACCCTGCCGCCCGGCACCACGCCGGATCCGGTTGCTGCTGCCCTCCTTGCTGCGGACGAACAGGCCGTCACCCCCCTCACCGGCCGGGTCATCGCGTTCGCGGCCACGGATATCACAAGAGACCAGACGGCTGCGGGAGAAAGTGCACTCGGCGACCTTGTCGCTGACGGCCAGCGGGCAGCGATGCGTACCGATGTGGCATTTGTTACGACCGGCTCGGTGCGTGCCGATATCGCACACGGAAATATCACGTGGGGAGATCTTTACGCGGTGCAGCCCTTCTCCGGGACGGTGTTTTCCACAAATCTTTCCGGCGATCAGATCCGGGCTGCGCTCGAACAGCAGTGGCAGTCTCCGCTCCCGCCCCACAACCTCGCGGTGTCCGGCCTCACGTATACGTTCGATGAGAAAAAACCCGCGGGAAGCAGGGTCGTGGACATCCGGGTCAACGGCGTCCCGCTCGATGCAGGGTCAACGTACCGGGCAGCGATAGCGGATTACCTCCTCGCCGGCGGCGACGGGTACACGGTATTTACCCGGGGAACCGGTACGGTCGCCGGGCCGTCCGATATCGATGCGCTGGTCTCGTACACAGGGTCGCTCCCACAGCCGGTGAACGGGACGGCAGAGGAGAGATTGACCCGGATTGCGTGAGACCGGCTCCGTACCCGGACTGTTCTCTCACGGGCATCTAAAGACAGATAATTAAAAAATATAACGGGATATATGCAAAACGACTCATTACGGGTACGGCAGGCCGGTGAGAGGGACCTCGACATAATCATGATGCTGTACACCCACCTGCTCGATAACGATGAAAAAGCCGGAGCCCCTGCATTAAAAAAAGCATGGCAGGAAATTTTCAGCGACCCGGGGATTCATTTTTTTATCCTCGATACAAAAGATGTGCCTGTTTCCATGTGCGTACTGATTATTATCCCGAATCTTACGCGGGGTGCACGTCCGTATGGATTCATTGAAAATGTCGTAACCCATCGCGAATTCCGGAACCGTGGATATGGTACGACGCTCCTTGGCCATGTCCTGAATTATGCGTGGCAGCAGAACTGTTACAAGGTAATGCTCCTGACAGGGAGAAAAGAACCGGAGGTCTTCCGGCTCTATGAAAAGGCCGGGTTTATTCGGGGACAGAAGGAGGGACTCATCGCATATCCGCCGGAACCGGCAACGTAGTTTTTTATCTTTTTCCTGCAAACGCGCAAAAAGACCCGGGGCTGTTCGGCCTGCCACCGGTTCCTGCGATACCGGTCACTCCCTGGAAAAAACAGGGCAGATTATACAAGAAAAAAAGAGATTTGGCACCGGGCCGGACCCGGATTATACGCTTGCGGTAACCGTAAGCTTCCCGTTTGCCGCGCTCGTGCTGTTGGTGGCGAGCTGGGTGCCATCCTTGTAGATGCTTACCGTCAGCGCATGGGTGGCGGTGCCGTCGCTTTTCTGGACAACTGCCGTCACTGTGCCGGTGGCGTTGGCAACCTGGTAGACCCGGGTCCCCGAGTTCGTGACCTTCGTGGTCTCACCGTTTGTCGTATAGCTGCCGGAGAAACCGCCGAGATAATCGATCTTGAGAGAGACTCCCGTAGCCGGGACAGTCACCGGTGTTGTCGCCGTAACAACGATGGTTGAGGTTTTGGACGCTGAAGAGGCAGATGAGGCCCCGGCCGGGGCAGTGGTTGCTTTTGTTGTCACCGTACTACCGGACGATGCCTGCCCGGAGGACGACCCCCCGATACCGGAGAAGAAGAAGAGTGCGACAATGACAACCACAATGATACCGGCCACCGTGGCAACCAGAAGCCACGGGATCTCGGGCGACCTGCGCCGGCCCCCATGCGTATGTGAGTGCATATGTACCTGTATCACGTGGTGTCTAATATTGCTTTTTGGAGCGTAGCCGGCACTGACGGGGGAAATATCCCGATCCTGTCGGGAAATTTTAAAAAAAGACCGGCACTACTCTTTCTTTAATGCGGCAGTAAGGGTGTCGCGCAGGTCCTCGTACGGCACCCGGTATTTCTTTGCTAAAAGGACAAGCGCTGCCGGGGGCAGCAGGTTCCCGTCGAACTGTTCCCTGATGAGTTTGTTCATCTCGGCAACCACATCCGTCTCCGGTACTCCCCGGGCCTTCACGATCCTGCCGATCATTTCCTGCGCCGGATCGTCAGCCTCGAAAACTGACGAGGTCGGCCGAAAGCCGATGGGGATAGTCACGGTGGCCGGGTCAACGAGGATAGTAAAGACACCGTTCTCCTGCCGGAGGAGTCCCGCTTCTTCGGCACGCTTCAAGAGAACCGCCGCCTGGTCGGTGCTCATCCATTTCCGGTCGAGCGCGTAATAGTAAACGAGCTCGTTCTTGCGCATCCCGGTCTTGCGGGTATGTTTAAACGGTGCAGCCACCGTGATCTGGAGGGTCAATTCGGGTTACCAAGAAGGATGTTTTTCATATCGATGGCGTCGAGACCTTCCACGGCATTTTCCCGTGCGATGTCGATATCGGTGCAGGTGTTCCGGTCGGTGAGCCGTACGTAGAAAACATCGTTCGCGATCGGGACTTTCCCGGCACCGCGCAGGGCGAGCGCCAGGATCGAGACCTTGATATCGGCAGCCTCGGTGATGACACCGGGCCTCAGGACATCGGCCGTGATATCGCCGAACTCTGCCCGGTTTGTCGCGATCTCCACCTTGACCTTGACCCGGACCAGTTCTTTGCCGGTGGTCTTGGTGGACTCCTGTCCGTTCAGTTCTGAAATATATTTCAGGGTTTCAGGAAACGTCATTCCCATCGCAAACGAGAGATCCACCCGTTGCGGGTACCGATAATAGATCCTTCGCATAGTTCACTATGGGAGAGCCAAACCTAAAAAAACAATTGCTGCACCCTCGCATGGCAATTAAGACTTACACGATACCGTGCCGGTCCATAGAGGCCTGCACAATAAGGATGAAAAAAGAGGTATTCTCTTTTGAAATTATGCGAGTAACACCGCGTTGATGATGCCGTCCTGTCCGGGGCGGCTCATGATCCGGGCGTGTCCGATCTCGGTCCTGACGATTGCGCCCTTGGTGAGCAGGTTCCGCCGGACAAAGTTCGGGTTTGCGCCGTTCTCTTCAACGGTCTCGATCTTTACTTTTTTGGTCTCGCCGTTCGTGAGATTCGTCACGTTTGCGAACTCTGCACGCATGGACCGGATCTTGGTGTTCCCGCCCGTAGTGCGGATAATTTTTGCCCGGGATTCGCCAAGATGCGTATCTGCGGGTGCAAGCCCGACTTCAAATCTCCGCTTCCCCTGTGCCGGCCGGCGCCTGCCGCCGGTTACCTTCCGTACTGATTCTCCCTGCCAGAGCATAGTGTCACTCCTTTCGTATCTTTTATTTCCGGAAAAATCCTTTTTCCGAGAATGGTGCTCTATATATTCCTTTCAGACTTATTTATACTATCTCCCGATGGGGGAATTGTTTTTGGTTTTTTATGCGAGAATTGCATCGAGAAGCGGTGCAATGTTCTCGCCGGTCTTCATGTTGGTCTTAAAGACCGGCATCTTCGGGTTGTACCGGTGGATGTCGGATTCCATCCGCGCCATGTTTGCACCCACGAGCGGGGCGAGGTCGACCTTGTTGATGACGCCAATCGTGCAATCGCGGAACATCATCGGGTGCTTGTTGACCACATCGTCCCCTTCGGTCGAGCTGACGATTACGATACGTTTCTCCGCGCCGAGCTTAAAATCGGTCGGGCAGACCATGTTGCCCACATTCTCGATAAAGAGGATGTCGATCTCATCCAGCGGGAGGTGCTCGATCGCGTGCTCAACGAGATGGGCGTCGAGATGGCATTCCTTGCCGGTGTTTGCGTTGTAGGCCGGGATGCCGGTCGCCACGATCCGCCGGAAATCATCGTCGCCGTACACGTCCCCGGCAATTGCCCCGGCCCGGAGCCCTTTTTCCTTTAAGAGCGGGACGAGCCGCTCAATGAGCGCGGTCTTTCCCGATCCGATGGCGCCGAGAAGATCGAATGCCCGGATACCGTGATCCTTTAAGTGCCGGGCGTTCCCGTCCGCAATCGCGTTGTTGACGTCGTATACATCCTTCTCCATCCTGACGTCGATGTGGTGCATATATTACTTTTTGAGCGGACAGTGTTTATATCTTGACCCCCATACTTTTCATGCAATGGAAAAAGGCGAGTGCATCCTCTATCCCTGCTATTTTAATGCAGCCCTCTCACGGGAGGAGGGACGGAGAGTTCCGCGCACGCTCGGTGCGAAAGGACCGGTGGCAGGCGATATCGAGCGGGCATTAAACCGGCTCGGGATCCCCTGCGAGATCGAGGAGCACCACCACCCGGCCCACTGGGCCCGGCACGAGGGCCGTGTCCTTGCTACATGGACCGGGAAAAAAGAGGCGC
>JBAZHU010000119.1:0-5358 GCA_041652215.1 Methanoregula sp.
ACCAGCACAATCTGTTAAATAATACCCGTATCATCAGAAGAAAATTGTCCCGGAAAAACAGTGATAATTGAACCGGGAAGTTCACATTATCCTGCGGCCCGGTTCGAGCAGCAACCCCGCAGAGAGAAATACTGGTGCTGATGACCGCATTCGCTTCATGGGTGAAATGAAAAAAACTGTAGTGCCCCAGCCCGGATTTGAACCGGGGACAACCAGATCTTCAGTCTGGCGCTCTCCCAGTCTGAGCTACTAGGGCAGGAATACAAATGTTGGCACTTGATATTAATAAATGATATGCTCCCTGAGGCTGCCGGTTCCCCGGGCATCTCTTATTTATCTCCCGCCATGCCAGTATTAACCAGATGCCCTCCCATCCCTCCCGGGCTGACGACGCAGGTCTGGCCAGTGCCATTGCCTCGCGCACCGCCCACGTGGTTCACCTGACGCACAATGATCTCGATGCGGTTGGAGCGGATGCAATTCACCGGATGAAGTTCGGGAAAGACGGCGTATTTACGATCTGGAGTTCGGTGGGGAAGTTTGCCGGCCTCTTCTCCCTTATCGCGTCCTGCCCCGGGAAAGGCGACCTGCTCTCGATATCTGACCTTGGCTGCCAGCGGGACATGGGAGCCGCTGTGGGCAGGGCACGGTCAAACGGCTGGGTGATCGAATGGCGGGATCATCACCGCTGGCGCGAGGAGGAGATCGCAGCAATCCGTGAAAAAGTCACCCTCCTCCATATCGATACGGAGGTCTGCGCGACCGGGATCGTGGCACGGGATCTCATGCCAGAGAACCCGGTAGCCGCCGAGGTCGCCAGGGTTGTCTGCGATTACGACCTCTGGAAGCATGCCGATCCCCGCTCCGCCGTTCTCGGGCAGGTGCTCCAGAGAAAGAAAAACCGTGAGCATGTCCGGGACTGCCTTACGGACGGGATTTTTTCCGACACGCTTATCGAAGCGGAGAATGCGGAGATCAAAGCCGAGATGGACGATATGATGGAACGGAGCCTGCGGCATGCGACCTTTTCCGGGAAAAAATACCGGATCGTCTTTGCCCCGCTCTACGGGTACCCGAGCGAGACCGCGCATTTTATCCGGGGCAGAAAAAACACCGACATCGAGGTAATCATCGGAAAGGACGGTAAGTTCTCGCTCCGGTCGGTGCCGCCGATCAGCCACCTGATCGCACGGGAGTTCGGCGGCGGCGGACACCCGAATGCGGCTGGGGGAAGTTTCTCGTTTACGGTTGTCGAACGGTTTACCTGGTGGCTCTTTAAGAAGAGCCGGCACTTTGACGAGTTTGTGAAGCTCGCAGAAAAATACTGATCTTTCCCATTTTTTCGCTCGTTTTTTCCATAAGCCCAAGTCTTATATGGATGCGAAGGGTAACCCGGTGAAATATGCTCATGAAATACAGGATTTTCTATCTGATTCTTGTAGTGCTCAGTCTTGGTGTCGTGCCGGCCCTGGCAACAGCACCGGCCGGAGGATCCGGCTGGCTGACCATCAACTGTAATGTGAATGGCGCTTCGGTCTATCTTGATGACAGTTACAAAGGCACGATCTCCGGGGGATCCCTGGATATCGAGAACGGAGTCGATGCCTCGACATATACCGTAAAAAAAGATGGGTATTACGATGCCACCGGTGCTGTCAATTACGTTCCGGGTGGCGACGCAAACCTTGAGATCACGGTCACCCTCGAAGAGAAGCCAACAGGAAGCGGCGAGGGCTGGATCGCGGTTCACTGCGATGTTGATGGTGCATCGGTTGCCTTCAACGGGGTGACAAAAGGATCGATCTCAAATGGCATTTACACGCTCGAAGTGAGTACGACCGGAACGCCCTATACAACCTATACCGTGACAAAATCCGGGTATTATACGTATTCGGGCACGGTCACCATGCCCTCCGATGACCAGACCGTCAGCCTGTACCCCTCCCTGAACCCGATACCGGTGACTGCTCTCCCGACGACCACATCGACCGTTATCGGCGGGGATACCGGTTACTACCTGTTCCACTGCAACGTTAACGGCGCTTCGGTCTCCCTTGACGGGGCGAACAAAGGAGTAATTTCCGGAGGCGTCCTGAGCGTTATGGTCTATACCACCGGGACACCGTACAGCACGTACAGCGTCAGCATGAACGGGTACAATACCGCATCCGGCACCCTCCCCTCGACCCCCACGAAGGGGCAGACAAAGGACGTCTCTGTCACCCTCACGGCCGCCTCTTCGAACCCGGTAACGACGGTCGCACCGGTCGGTTCCGGGCAGGGCACCTATGCGGTGTACTGTAATGTCGATGGCGCAAGCGTCTATTTTGACGATACCTACCAGGGGCTCATCGCAAACGGCGTACTGTACGATTCCGTATCTGTCACCGGGACGCCATTTAGCTCGTACCGGGTGGAGAAATCCGGGTATGTCACGGCTTCCGGATCCATTCTCCAGCATCCTGCCGCAGGAGAGATCGTCTCGCTCCATGCATCGCTGATTAAATCCACCAAGACAACGACCCCGGCAACAAGTGCACCTACCACAAAACCCTCCCCGCTCCCGCTGACGGTGACGCTGTCCGGTGTGATCGGGGCAGGGGCGCTCATCCTTGGTATCGGCTGGCAGCAGAAGAACCGGTAATATCTCCTATTTTTTGCCTGTTCACCGTAACCGTCTCATTCTTTTTCCTGAAAGTTTACCCGTCCGACGGCATATATCGTCGTGATTTGGCGGTCGGTCACAAACAAGCCTTTATATAAGAAAATGTAACGTAGACCTGACATACATGAAGTTCAGGTATTTACTCATAGGATGTCTTTGCATCGTATGCCTGGCAGTCATGCCCGCACAGGCGTTCACCGCAAAGACGCTCACCATCACCCTTGACGGGAACGGGAATGCACAGGCGGATATGCAGTATGAGCTCGCATTCACTGAGCAGGCAGCAGTGTTTTTCCATGCCGCAGATCCCGCAACCACCCTCCAGAATGCCCTCCAGAATAACCTCAACCGCCAGGTGACGGTCACCAAGGCAGATACATCGTCCGCTGATGTGATCATCCCGTCGTTTGCCACGGTATCCCAGAATGGCGGTACCACCATAATGACGACGCCGGCGTTCTCTTTTGCTTCTGCACAACAGGCAATAAAAGACCAGTGGTATGCACCGTTTATCTCGGCAGACTTTGCGCCCCAGACAACGACCATCACCTTCCCGGATGGATATCAGGCAACGTATACCAGCCAGATTAGCATCCCGTCTGCCTCTCACCAGATAGCATAAATCCTCTTTTTTGCTTAAGTTCCGTAGGCATTAACCGTTATTCGTGGTATTTTTTGGCTCTGGTAAGAGTCCTGTAAAAACGTTTATCTGCTTGCACTCACGAACGGGATTATTGTTGCCTATGGCTGTAAATGCAATTCCTGTTGAAAATGTCGCCGGTGTCAAGTGGGGATCCCTTGTTCTTCTTGGGGTTCTGTCGGTGATATTCGGACTCCTTGTCGTACTCTTCCCGACGGTCTCCGCTACAGTGCTTGTGGAACTTATCGGGATTCTTATTATCCTCATTTCATTTGCTGCACTCATGCTCTCTGCCCTTTCTCCGGGCGGCTGCAAATCATCGCTGCTCCTTGCCCTGCTTGCAGTTATCGGGTTCTTCTTTGGCATCGCCACGATCATCCATCCTATCGTTATGGGAACGGTGATCTTCATTATTGCCGGTATTGCCCTTTTCCTGGGAGGTCTTATCGGGCTTGTCCTTGCGGCCGGTGAACCCCGAATGGTGCACCGGGGGCTTTTTGCCCTTCAGGGAATTTTATCGATTATTATCGGGCTTATGATCTGTATCCTCCCCATCCTCGGTGTTGCCCTGATGGTGCTCTGGGTTGGCGTGATCCTGGTCGTATACGGCATTATCGGCATCGCACTCGGGTACTGTATCCGTTCGCTGTCGAAAGCCTGACAATTTAAGTTCCTTTCCTTTTTTATCCTCATGTGACACGGGGAGTTTAAAAAAAATCAACCGGCAGGAAGAGTACCGGATCACCTGCCAGACTCACGTGCGCCGGCGAATGGCCGGTTCGCCCTTAAACAAGAGAAAATAAACAACTGAATAAAAGAAGAGGTTAAGAATCGGTTAAAAACCGCCCGCAGGTCTAGTCCAGCGGGATCGTCTCAAGCTGGGAGACAAGTTCCCAGATCCGTGTCCGTGCATGGATTGGCATGTTGGGATCATTGGAAATTTCATCGATTTTTGAGATTGCTTCCGCAGCGCGCAGGCCCATGGCCTTAGTGTTGTTGGAGAGCAGCGTCCGGGTTTCGTCAGCAACGCGCCGGATGTTTCGGGGTATCGTGCTGTCCTCCTGTATGTGCTGCAGCATCAGGATACAGTTTTCCATAGTTTTTTCTGGATTTGGCATGGTATCACCATCGCGTAACTGTAGTTAATACGTAGAACTCGCATATATAGTTTGGATATTACGACAGACGGTGACGCTATGGCCGAGAGAAAAGATGACGAAATAATGGCCGAGTATCTTCTCAAAGGGGGAAAGATGCTCGAAAAGACCTGCCCCACCTGCGGGTGCCCGATGTTTGAGTACAAGAAAAAGACCTTTTGCGTAGTCTGCGCCGAGAAAGAGGCGGCGGTAACGCCCGCAAAGAACGCGAATGCTCCTGCTGCGCCGGCAGCAGCACCCCATTCCCACGAACACGGCGCAGGCTGCACCTGCGGAGAGGATCATGATGACGAATCCTGCTCGTGCGATGATGAGGAAGGGGGCTTTCTGGCTGAAGAAATTGCAATGACAATCCACGCGCTCTGCGAACGGATCAACAACGAAAAAGACCCTGCCCATATCCTGACGCTGATGACCGCGGTGAAGACCGGGACCGAAGCGCTTGAGATCATGTGCCGGTTGTAATCCGGTAATTTACCGATACCTTTTTTCTTTTAACCGGGTCGTCAGGATCGGCTTTTTTTAAGGACCTCGACAGCGCCAGCTCTGCCGGTGTGCCCTGCGGAGTCCGGCACGCGATGAGTACCGGCGCAAAAAACACTTTTCCCCTATCCGACCCCCCACACGATTATTAAAGCCATATTTTCCTCACGCCCCATTTTTAACGTCATAAAAAAGTGGCACACCGTGAAAAAACGAGCTGATAATCACAGGACCTGTGGGGGGGTCGGGCAACTGATTGGTGTACGTTACCGGTCGCAGGGCACGCGAAAATTCCGGCCATGCAGGAAAGAACCCGGAAATTTTTCGTCGCACAACTGGCAGGGTCACATAAGCAGAGCCCGGTAGGATCGAATAACCCTCCGGTACACTTTTCCCCTGCCCGACCCCCCACT
>JBAZHU010000120.1:0-5312 GCA_041652215.1 Methanoregula sp.
GTCACCGGGCGAACCTCACCCAGACAGCCCTTATCATATCATATTGTCGTTACCCCTTGACGGTTGCAGACTGCGACTGCTGGAGGAGAGCCATGGAAAAACCGGTATGATGCAGGCAACTGGAGGAGGACTAACCCATGTCAGGAAGAAATACCCTCGAACTTCTCAACGGGATCCTTGCTGAGATCACAACCGTATCACAGCTGACCGGGGGATGCCAGTACGAGGACTTTTTTCGGGATGAAAAAACCTGTACCAGGGTTACCGCTGGTATCCGGGCCATTGATGAGATGGTACACCAGGTACCAACTATTATCCGGGTAAAATATGCGCTTTTACCGTGGAAAGAACTGACCGTACTGGAAGAAGAGGTAGCTCACGCAGACACGGTCGCCCGGCCAAAGATTATCTGGAGGGTCGCCACAGAAACACTCCCTCGCATCCGGCCGCTCATCGAAAACCTGATTGAAGAGATGGGAAAATAATTCAGGGAAATCCGGGGGCCGGGCCTTTTTCAGGGCAATAATCAGCACATTTTTCCTTTTATAGCATTCTCCGGGTTCCTGCCCCTCCTGCCCGCGAACGCTTATCATTCATGACCCTGTGATTATAGATATGGATGATGAACCCGGGGAACCGGTTCCCGACACAAGTACACCGTTAAGCACAGATCCTGTACCACTGCAAGCGGCACCCATGGGCCGGGCATTCTGGGCAGTAATGGCACTTCTTGGCGTGCTTATCCTGCTTATCATCTATGCCCAGGTTCAGGGCGTCACACGATCCATGCCGGTGAACCTTACCGGTACGAACTGGACGCTGACTTACTACACCGATGGGGGTGGCACAATGATCCCGGTGACAAACGGGACTGATGTTACCCTCCGGTTCGGATTGGAAAACGGCACCATTCTCGGTGGCCATTCCGGGTGCAACTGGTATAGTTATAATTACACGTTAGTGAGTTCCACGCTGACCCTGGCACGTGATTTTGGGGTAACAACTGCTCTGCTCTGCACTGCCCCTGGTGCGATGCAAACTGAATCTGCGTATTTACGCGATCTGGAAAACACCACCTCTGTAAAGTTCCGGAGCGACCACCTCTACCTGTATAATGCCGCAGACAAACCGCTTCTCATCTTTGAACAGACAAAAACCTGATAACCGGATATTTTTTTACGCAGGCAAATCTGATCCGGAAAGCAGCCCGGCCAAACTCCTGCACATGAGGATATGCAAACGAAGCCCTGCGAATGAATACGAACATTAAAAAAAGGCAGGTGCCAGAAGTATTATTCGGGAGATGGAAAAGGAACCATGGATGCAAAAAGCGAACGGAAGGATGGCGTGCTCGTCTTTTTTATCAATGGGAGGCTGGATGCATTCGGCGCCCAGCAGCTCGACGCGTGGATAAAAGAAGCGTTGCATGACGACGACAAGGAACTGGTACTCGATCTGTCGGGTTCCACGTACCTCTCAAGCGGCGGCCTGCGCACATTCAATGTGCTAAAAAAGGAGATGAAGCGCAGAAGCGGGAGATTTGCACTCGCCGGTGTTGGGGAATACCCGAAAAAAGTGCTCGACATGGCCGGGTTTACGACAATCCTTGAGATCTTCCCTTCCACTGATGCCGCTGTTGAGGATATAAAGAAAAAGCGCAAGAACCCGACACTCTTTAACGAGATTTTCTACAAGAAGATTGAAGAGGAGGGCGTCACGCTCACCATCGAACCGGGCTGGATGACCAGTCCCCCCACCCTTCGGGTGACCGGAGATCTCCACAAGGTCCTGCATGCGCAGCTCACCGAATCTGATATTAAGACACGGAAGTTCTCCGAGATTACGTACTCGCTGGGACTGGGCGCTCTCGGAGCCGATACGAGAGAAGCAATGCCCCTCCTGGGGGAAATGATCACCCTGTACGGTTCGATGGTCTGGCTGCCAACAGACGGGAACAACACTCCGGATTTCCTGACTCCGCTCGATGCGGAAACGGATGTGCCGGTCTACACGGGATTTAACGTCACGCTGGATGGCCCGTTCAACGAGTACCTGACTCTCGATACGAAAGACCCGCAGGGCATCAGCATCACCGACATCTATCGCATGATCTTTACGGGGGCACGGGACCGGGGTGTGAAGACATTCAAGGGTGTGGTTGCGATCGCCATCTGGGGGGTACTCGACGGCCTTGCCAGTTCGGGTATCAAAAAGGCGCCAGTCGCAGGTGCAGCCTTACCCAAAGGTACCTCGATCATGGACCCGGCCCAGTCATCACTATGGGTAGCATCCGATACCAGCATGTCATACAAAGGGGACACGCTTGTAAGTTTTGGGATCGGAATTGACCTGACGCACGATCTCTCTGGCTACCAAAAAGAAAATCTTGAAGCCCTGTACTATGCAAATCCCGCAAACCGGGGCTCTTCAAAGGTAATGTACCTCCATAACCATGGCGTAGTGTTTACGGGTGTGCCCTATGACGCCTCTCTTGACCTGAATTCGCAGGTAAAAAAGATCGTCAGCGATGCCACGTTCGTGGATATGCGCCACCTGCTTGACAGCACCCGGCTGAAGCGCGCAAAGATCGGTATCGCCTATATTCAGGATATTGTCCGGGAACCCTGAGCAAAAATTTCAGGCCTCGTCTCCCGTTTTTCGTTAAAGTCGGGATATTTTGTCCATACTTATACCGGTATATGGGGGAATCGGTAACCCGCCGGGCCTGGTAACTGCCAGGACCCCCAGTCTCCCGTTCACAAAGATCCACTTGAGGTAATCAGTACCGGTACCTGGTGCGGGTTACATGCCAGCGGGTCAATAAAAAATATCAGCAATCATTTATTCCGTCCCTGCCCGGCTGTAAAAGCTCATGATGCCCGGGGTACCAGCAAAGTCATGAACGATACTATTTGTGATCACTTCCTCCACGGCAATCTGGAGATTGGGCGTCTGCTTATCGGAAAAACCGGACGACCTCATTACCTGTTCGAGTTCGAAAGAGACTATCGGGATCTCGTCAGGCTGGGCAGATATTGCAAGATTAACCTGCGCTGTAAAAATCCCACAATGGAAATCTGCAACGATGAGAGCAATTCATCCCGGGCCGGTACTGCGCGTTTCAGGGCCCCGGGCAGGAAATCTGGCAGGTGCACCTGCCATACGTGGCGGGGAAAAGAAAGCAGGATGTGGTTCCGGATCACAGGATCCATAAAATACGCTCCAGGTACGGTTAGCGCATGCACGTACATAAATAACTCAGGTAAGCCTGAAAAAGGAGAAGGATTATCTCGGCACAGGGATGATATTGGTAAAGTATCTGATACGGCCAGATGGCCATTCGAGGAATGAACATGGAGATTACAACCACGATGCATGGCGGGGCGACAGTGCTTGTCGTGAACGGACGGGTCGATACCACAACGGCAGGGGACCTCGAATCCGCCATCAACAGCCGTCTAGCTGAAGGGAGCCGAAAACTTCTCCTCGATTTTGGCAGTGTAACCTATATTTCCAGCGGCGGTCTGCGGGTCCTGCTTGCGACGGCAAAGAAACTGCGCAACGAGGGTGACCGGTATGCGCTCTGTCACCTCTCGCCCGAAGTGCAGAAAGTCATGAAACTTGCCGGGTTCACGTCAATTTTCTCCATCTATTCATCACAGGACGAAGCACTTGCCGCATGGTAACGGCAGCGAGCTGCTGACGCCCCGGACCTGGCAACCCGTTCCCGGAACAGAGGATATCCGGATTTTTGCTGAGATTCGCAAGGCCGATATCATCTCGTCCAACTCGTATCTGATCCAGACACCGGACTGCCTGATCCTTATCGATCCCGGCGGCCTTTTGTCCCAGGCAGAGATGCTTGCATCGGAAGTAAAACGATGTCGCAATGACTGCGATCTCCCGCTCATGATCGTATTGACCCATGCCCATGTGGATCATTTTACCGGAATACAGGCGTGCCCGGTCTTTACCGATAAAGAACACTGCATCCTTGTTGTGCACGATACCGGCGCGACGGCAATCGAGCAGCACGATCCGGCACTTACCCAGGCCGCCGTTCTCGGCCGGGAATTTGTCGGCATGCCGGTAGACGTCCGTCTCTTTTCCAAAGATACCTCCTCCGGGAGCATTCCTGTCGGGGAAATACGGCTCCCGCACGAGCGGACCGCATCCCGGGTGCGCGACCGGTTCAGCCCGGAGCCGGGGGTAGTTGTCGATCGCGAATGTCTCCGGTTTTCCTCCGGGAACCAGATCGAGTTGTACCACACGCCCGGTCACAGCCCGGATTGTATCTGCATCCGGGTGGGCCGCATGCTCTTTATCGGCGACCTGCTGTTTGCGGCAAATCCCGGGGTGGCGGGATTACATGGCTGGGATCAGAACGCACTTATCGGATCGCTGGAACGCATGCTTTCCGTACTCACGTGTGGGACGATCGGGATTGTCTGCCCCGGGCACGGCCGGATTATGACAGCAGATAATGCGTGCACGATGCTTGAGGGTGTTCTCACAAATGCACGTGCACTCACTGGCATTGCGGAACTCAACAGCCAGCGGGTAGAAGAGACTGCCCGGTTTGCCGAAGACTGCATGGATGAGATTAACGAACTCTTCACGATCCTTGCAGGGCGTCTCTATTACGTGTCGCACGTGATGGATGAACTGGGCGAAACGGATATGGCCACCCGGGCCGGCACCTTAATTGACGGGGACGTACTCGACGGGCTGCTGGAAAGTTTCCGCGAATTTGCCGATGCCCACCATCAAAAGGACCAGGTCTCGATTCATCTCGCACTCAAGGCCGGTCAGGTGATCGGGAAACTGGAACGGTCGTTTATGAAGGACGAACTGGCGAGAATTATCGATCTGTCGCTCGTGAACCGGGCAGAACGGCTGCTTTCGTCCTACTCGATGATGCTGCGCGGGTTTACTCCGCCCCAGGAGCGCGTGGCATGCATGCTCTGCCCGATAATCGAATCGATTATCATCGGCCACACCGGCCATTCCTGTTCGGATGACGATATCCTTGCATCAACGGATGATGACGAGGCGTTCTCCCGGCTGCTGCTTGCCCGTATCGGCACGCGCCCGCTGCTCGAAGATATCCGGGTTTCGTTTGAAAAAGAAACGGAAAATCCCCGGGTACTCATCGATCAGGACCTGTTTTCAGATCTTTTTACTTATATTCTCGAAGACCTTGTCGGAACCGGCGCTGAAGAACTTGTCGTGTCCGTGACAACCGATCAGGCCCATGCCACCGTAACGATCACCGGAACCGGTGAGAAAAATGTCGGGGAAACCTGCACAGT
>JBAZHU010000121.1:0-5283 GCA_041652215.1 Methanoregula sp.
GCCGCTCACCCCCCTCCTTGCCGCTGCACAGAACGCCGGCTGCGCCACCATCCCCGGCACCGGGGTCTTTATCCACCAGGCGCGGGAGCAGTTCCGGCTCTTCTTCGGGATCGACGTGCCCGATACGACCATCAGGGAGATACTCGCATGAACACCTTTGGCAGGAATTTTGCAGTAACGACATTCGGCGAGAGCCACGGCCCGGCGGTCGGCGCGGTCATCGACGGCTGCCCGGCCCGGCTCGAACTTTCAGCTGCCGACATCCAGCCGCTGCTCGACCGGCGCCGGCCGGGGGCCTCCCCCCTGACCTCGGCCCGGAACGAGAGCGACACGGTGGAGATCCTCTCCGGTGTCTTTGAAGGGCAGACCACGGGAGCGCCCGTTGCGCTGCTGGTGAGAAACCGGGACGTGCACTCCGAAGACTACGAAGCGCTCAGGGAAAAGTTCCGGCCCGGCCACGCGGATTTCACGTACCAGGAAAAGTACGGCATCCGCGATCACCGGGGCGGGGGCAGGAGTTCGGGCAGGGAGACCGTGGGCCGGGTCGCTGCCGGGGCTGTGGCGCTGAAATACCTTGCCGCCCGGGGCATTGCAGTCACCGGCCGGATTGTCTCTGTCCACGAAAAGACCTCGCCGCAGGAGATCGAGCAGGAGATCCTCGCGGCAAAGGCGGCGGGGGACTCGGTCGGCGGGATCGCGGAGATTGTAGCCACCGGCTGCCCGGCAGGGCTTGGCGACCCGGTATTTGGAAAATTGGACGCAGCAATCGCCGGCGCCATGATGGGGATTGGTGCGGTAAAAGGCGTCGAGATCGGCGACGGGTTTCTTGTGGCCGGACGGTTCGGGAGCGAGAACAACGACCCGATGACTGCAACCGGTTTCTTAAGCAACCACGCGGGCGGCATCCTTGGCGGGATCTCGTCCGGCCAAAAGATCGTTGTCCGCATCGCAGTAAAACCGACGCCGTCGATTGCAAAAGTCCAGCAGACCCGGGATATCCACGGAAACGAGGTGGCAATCACGGTCGGGGGC
The DNA here is from genome assembly GCA_041652215.1 of Methanoregula sp. Classification (GTDB taxonomy): domain Archaea; phylum Halobacteriota; class Methanomicrobia; order Methanomicrobiales; family Methanospirillaceae; genus Methanoregula. Next base: position 1,033 of record JBAZHU010000121.1, read on the forward strand.
CGGCACGATCCCTGTATCGTCCCCCGGATCCTCCCGGTGGCAGAAGCGATGCTCGCGCTCGTGCTCATCGATGCGGTGCTGGAACAGGAAAAAAATAAGTAAGTTTTCAGGTTACGTCACTTGCGCCGGAAAGCAGGGTTGCTCGTGTGCTCCCGTGGGTCGGGCAAGGCCGGAAAAAGGCATTGATTTTCGGCTTTGTAGAATCCCTCTTTCATAATATGCTGCCTCCCTCTTGCGCCACCAGTCTCCCGAGGGGGCCGGGGCGCTAGTCGCGATGCCTCAGCATTACCTGTACAAAATCTAAACCTATTTATGCAGGGGTAATCGGGCACTATCGCAACTGGGGAATGCCACAGCGGCGGGGGCATGCCCCCAAAGAGTAATCATGAACCGACGGTTCACAGGGCCCATGGATAGGGTTCCGGTTGACCTATCCATAGCAGCGTCACAAAAAGGAAGCAAATGATTTTTAAAAAAGCTGGAATTTCCTGAATTTTCAGCGCAGGAATGAATGCGTACTTTTATCCCCGGCCGTTTATTGTTCAGGGTTATCGAAGAAATCCCCAAGAGTCCGATTGTTGGGAAAAACCGATGACGTTTCGCAGCAGTTTTATTTTTCTGCCGGCGAGGACATGACTTTTTTCTTTGTATTCATCATCATCGTTTTGAGTTCTTCAAGGATTGTCGTCTGCATTGCATAGGCATCACGCAGTTTTTCTTCGGTTCGTTTGAGTCCGGTGATATCAACTATCGATTCAATCGCCCCGATGATCTGGTGGTCCTCGTTATAGAGCAGGGAAACCCTGCTCTCGAAATATCTGGGAACACCTGTGGGATAGGTGATGATGGATTCTGCCGTCAGGAATGTTCTCTCCTTTTTCGTAAGCACATAATGGTTGCTGCCAATCCTGCTGCCAGGTTCGCGGATCAGATCGATGAGAAGCGGACGGCGCTCACCGTAGAATGGCAATGCGTATTCAAAATTTCCCCGTCCCAGCATATCAGCTGCGGGAATCCCGGTCAGGTCCTCTATTGCCTTGTTCCAGATAATGACCTTCCCCTCGGTATCGATCGCAAACATGGGGGTGGGGGCAAAATCGATGATTTCAGCAAAGCGCTGCTCGGAGTCACGGAGTGAGTCTATCGCATGGCGGCGTTCTATGGCTACCTGGATATGATGGATCAATTCGGCAAACTGGGAGGTGATTTCCCCTCCTTTCTGGACATAGAAATCGGCTCCATTGTTTATTGCCTGGATGACAATCTCTTCCCTCCCTTTCCCGGTAAACAGGATAAACGGTATTTCACCAAACCGCTGGCGCACCTCCTTGAGGAACTCTATTCCGTCCATCTCCGGCATCTGGTAATCAGACAAGATCGCATCATAGGGCCGGGACGCCAGTTCCTCCAGCGCAAGCTGCGCAGAAGGTAAGGTTGTCACCTGAATTCCCTCCGTGAATTCCAAAAACTGTTTCCCGATATCCAGGAGTGCGGGCTCATCATCTATGTAAAGCACCGAGATCACAGGTCACCACTCCCCCCTGCGGGACCCTCCAGGTTTAAATTGCCCGATTCGATGGGTGCCAGTCCGCTGCGGATTATCTGTCCGGGGAGTCCGACCCTGAAAGCATTCCTGAAGTTACAATCCCTGATCACGACATCGTACTGCCGGGCTTTTGTTTTCCGGACCGCATCGTCAGTTGACAGGATGGTAGTAACCCCCCCTTCCTCGTTTGGCGTAAGATCCCTGCCGACAATCGCAATGAGAGGCAACCCGGTTATCAGGATAAATTACGGAAATTCCAGACATTCGGGTGTTTCTCTCCATTTTTCTTTCAATCAGGGAACTCACAGACATGCATTAGATCTCTGGACGGTGTCGGATCACATTCCCTCCAGGTGTTACCCCATCAGGAGGTAGTATTAATATCTCCCAGCAACCGCCGGATATCGATCCAGATGATCAACTCGTTCTTCTCCTTGTCATGGATCTTTACCCTTCGCTTGATGATCCCGATGATCGCGGTATCCTCGTTGCTCACCGATGCCGAAGTGTAATCCACGTGGCTTGCCTCAAATGTCGAGACAGAGGTGACGTCATCGACAAGGATCCCGATCTTGTTTGTGGTGATGGTATCGTCAAGCACAATGATCCGTGTGGACTCTGCCGCTACCTGAGTAGTATCAGTAATATTAAGCCGGTGCTTGAGATCGATGATGGTCGTGATCTCACCACGGAGATCGATAATCCCTTTCACATATGCAGGCACGTTGGGAAGTTTGGTGATCGTGGTATATTCCACGACCTCCTTGACATCGAACAAGTCGATGGCAAAAAGTTCCCGTCCGAGAGCGAACTCCACGATCTGGATACTGCCCTGTCGTTTTCTGACATCCTCACCGGTGTCCCGGGCCGGCTGAGGGCCACTGCTTGTTGCCGCCATGATTATGTCCCTGGTTTATTCCACCTTGAATTTCCTGTTGGCTTCCATTGCTTCCGCCGCGATCCTGTCCACGGTTTCCATCATGCGGGTGATCTCGTCCAGTGCAGCCGATGATTCTTCGGTTGCAGCTGCCGCATCACCGGCTTCCTTTGCCGTCTGCCCGACAAGGCTTGCCACTTCGCTGATGCTCGCCGTGACTTCTTCGGTTGTCGCCGCCTGCTCCTGTGTTGCAGCGGCCACTTCGGTTGCGCTCGCCGTGACCTTTTCCACCGATTCTGCAATCTTGTTGAATGACTGCAACGTTTCCGTGACCATCTTCGAACCCTGTTCGACAGTCCCCTTCGCATCGTTCATCGCGACAGATGCCTGCTGGGTGCTCTTTTTTAAGACAGTAATCATCTCTTCAATCTGCTCGGCAGAATTCCGGGATTCCTGTGCCAGCGATTTCACTTCCGTTGCGACAACGGCAAAACCCCGGCCCGCATCGCCGGCACGGGCCGCCTCGATTGCAGCGTTGAGTGCCAGGAGATTGGTCTGGTTGGCCAGTTCCCGGATGAGCACGACGATCTTGGAGATTTCGCCCATTTGTTTTTCCACATCGGAGACGATCTCGTATACCTTTGATGACGAGGTTGAGATCTCGACCATGCTCCTCTCGGCTTTACCGGCGAGATTGGCACCGGCCTTTGAGAGATCGTTGGTCTGCTTGGAAAGGTTAGAAACCGATTCCATGCTTGAGGTAATTTCCTCAACGGCAGCACTCATGTCCTGCATGGCCTTGGCAATCTGCTCGACACCCTGCGAGGCCTTTTCCGCGTTGCTGCTGACATTGCCCGCGTTCTGTGCAATCTGCTGGACCCCTTTTGAGCCTTCCTCGATACTGCGGGTGGCATTATCTGCCGTTGTCGTCAGGTCCAGCATCTTCTTGTTGACATCGGTCAGGTTCGTCCGCAGCGCCTTGATGATCCCGCGGACGGCGGTTTGCACTTTCTCTACCAGATCGTGTACTGCCTGAGTGTCCGCGTCCGGCTGCGTCAGGTCAAAGTGGACGGTCAGGTCGCCCTCGGCGCCTTTGGCATACTCGATTGCCATCCGGTTCACTTCATGCTCCATGTACGAGTACACCTTGGCAGTTTGCTCATTCTTCAGCTTGATGTCATCCATCTGCTGCCGCTCTCTGGTCACATCCTGATAGATCGTAAGAATATTTTCAATGGTGCCGTTTGCATCAATAAGCGGGATCGTATGACGAACCACGATCTTTTTCCCGGTGGGGAATTCAAACGTGCCATCGCCTTTTGCATGGCGCCTGTACCGCACAGCTTCATCAAACCCCTCGCCGGATGCAGCAATCACCTTGAACTCTGTCGGAGTCATCGACAGGGCCTTGTCCCTGCTAAATCCAGTCAGTTCACCGAATGCGTCATTGATGTCGACAATTTTCAGGTCCGTGCTCCAGAGTGCTGTCGCGTAGGGGCTCTGCTGGAATAATGCAGTCGCCCGTCTTTTTATCTGTGCAAAATCTTCATCCATCTTTTTATCCACCTGCCTGATGATCCTATTCTCCTGTCATAATCCAAAGAAACAGGCCGCACGCCTGCTTTCAGTTCTTGCTGTTCGATCGTCGCAGGAATTCTTTTGCCGATTCCGAAACCGGAGACTGGGAGGTCCTGCCCTGCCATTCGATCCACTCTGCAATTACACCCGTATCAACCAGCACATCGGCAAACTGTATCCAGGGTGCGTCAGATTGAGAGAATGTGTTACCGGATTCCATTTTTCTTCCTCGGAGAGCTAAAACGATTAT
>JBAZHU010000122.1:0-5235 GCA_041652215.1 Methanoregula sp.
CCGAGAGCCCTTTTGCGTCGATGTCGCGGGCCACGCGCATGATGGTCTCGATCGACGAGTCCTCAAACCACGTGTAATGGCAGTTGAGGCCGTACTTCCCGAACAGCCGGTTGAAGAGATGCGGACTCCGGCTGTGAGCCGCAGGCCAGCCGGCAATCCCGAGGATCCGGGTCTGGACATCCCGCTCCGGGCCGGTGAGAAGATCCCGTATCCGGTTGCACTCCGCTGCCGGGACCCGGCCGGCAAGGAACCACCGGCACGCCGCTTCCCGCTCGGGCGCGGCGGTCGTGCCTTCCCTGAGCAGGGACTGGATCCGGTTGGCGGCCTCCTCCGGGGTGGTCCGGCTCGTGTCCACGCAGAAGTCTGCCGAGGCCGCGTACTGCCGGCGCCTCCGTTCGATCACCTTTATGATTTCCTCACGGAGCGGCAGGTCCGTGAGCGGGGGCCGGGGGGCCCGGGCCAGCCGGCGCTCTATCGTCGCAAGGTCCGACTTGAGCAGCACGCAGACGCTTTCTTTCCGCAGGCATGCCATGTTTGCCGGGTCGATCACGGCACCGCCCCCGGTACCTGCGACAATGTCGGATGCAGGAAGGGCGGCGATCGCGTCGCGTTCGAGCGCACGGAATACCTCCTCCCCATCATCGTGGAAGATCGCGGCCACGGTCCGGCCGGCCTTTGCCTCAATGAGGGTATCGGTGTCGGCAAACGGCACGCCAATCTTTCTGGCAAGGAGGGTACCGATCGCGGTCTTGCCGGTCCCGCGATAGCCAAAAAGTACGATCCGCTTCATTCCATCACTCCTGCAAGTGCGTCCCAGAAACCGGGATACGACTTGTTCACGCACTCAGCCCCGGTGATCGAGACCCCCCCGATCCCAAGGCCAAGCACGGCAAAACTCATCGCGGTCCGGTGGTCGTTCGCCGGATCGATGGTGCTGCCGTGGAGCGGGGCCGGCTGGATGATAATCCGGTCGCTGTCGGTATGTGCAACCCCGCCAAGCTGCCGGAGCCGTTCCACGGTACCGGTAAGCCGGTCACTCTCCTTGTATTTCAGGTGGCCGATGCCGGTGATCACGGTCGGGGTTTTTGCCACCGCCGCCACCATGCAGAGGGACTGGACGGTGTCGGGTGCCGACGACATGTCGATGGTGATCCCGTTAAGGGGGCCTTCATGTTCGACCGTGACGCCGTCATGGAAATACGTCACCGTGCAGCCCATCTTTTCAAGCGCATCAAGGAAGAGACGGTCCCCCTGGACAGAGTGCGGGTTAAGCCCGGCAACCGTCACTTTTCCGCCGCAGATGGCGGCAAGCGCAAAGAAATACGAGGCCGATGAGTAGTCTCCTTCAACCACATACGTGTGGCCGGTGTACCGGTCCGTATTGCTGACCGTAAACCGCCGGTACCCTTCGCGCCGGATCACCGCACCAAAGTCAGTCATGACACCGGCCGTGATGTCAAGGTACGACTGTGAAGCCGGGGTGCCGGTGATAACGAGATTTACGGGCCCTTTCGCATACGGGGAGGCCATCATGACCGAGGAGGCAAACTGGCTGCTTACCGACCCGTCTATTGTCGCATTCCCGCCAAGCAGGTGACCGGCGATGGTGACCGGAGGATACCCCTCTTTTTTCGTGAACACGACCATGCCCCCGAGGCCATTGAGCGTATGGGCAAGGGGCCCAAGCGGCCGCTCCTGCATCCGTGCGCTCCCCGTGAGGGTCACCGGGTTTTCGGCAAGGAGCACGGCAGTGGCAAGCAGGCGGAGCGTTGTGCCCGAGTTGTCGAGGTCGAGCACCGTGCCCGGCAGGGAGGGGAGTTTCCCGTCGCATCCAACGACGGTGATGCTTTGGGCGTCAGCGGTCATTTTGACGCCAAGTTTTTGTAAGGCTGCCATCGTGAGCCGGGTGTCATCGGCAAACAAAGGGTGGACGATCGTACTCGTTCCCCGGCCAAGCGCTGCCGCGATGAGCGCCCGGTGGGTGTAACTTTTTGACGGCGGGGCGGCAACGGTGAGATCGACACCGTGCCGCTGGGGGAGATTGACAATCATGGCAACACCCCGACTCTCGGGTAGCAGCCCAGTTTGCGGACCGTGGTAATATCCTGGAGCTCGCGAACGGCCTCCCCGGTGCATTCCGATACGGCATAGTCAAGGAAGAAGACATATTTTCCCATGCCCCGCTTTGACGGCCGGGACTCGATCCGGGTGAGGTTGATCCCCCGCCGGGCAAAGACCCCGAGAAGCTCGTAGAGCAGCCCGGACCGGTCGGTGTCCGGGTCGATGAGGATGCTGCACTTGCCGGGCCGGCAGTCCGGGCCGGGAGTGTTTGAGATCCGGACAAACCGTGTCGTGTTCTCCGGGTTGTTCTCGACACGCTCAGCGATGACCGGCAGGTGGTAGATCGCGGCTGCGGACGTGGAGAGAATCGCCCCGGCATTGGGGGTCTTCTTTGCCTCGATCGCGCTTGATGCGTTGCTGCTCGTATGGATCACCGGGACCTTCCACTCCTCGATGCGCCCGCTGCACTGCTCGTGGGTCTGCGGGTGGGCATAGATCACCTTTATTTTTTCAAGCGATACGAGAGAGGCAAGGTTGTGGTGGATCGGCAGGTACATCTCTGCGGTGATCGAGAGGGGGTACATTGTCAGCCCGTCAAGGGTTTCGCCGACTCCCCCGGCCTCGGAGTTCTCGATCGGGACAATCCCGTCTCCTTTCCCTGCGGCAACTGCGGCAAAGATGCTGTGGATGGTCGGTTCGAGGACGACCGGGTCGCACCCGAGCCGGATCGCAAGCTCGTGGGAGAATGTTCCCTCGGGGCCGAGCGTGATGACCGTCATTTCTTCACCATGCACCCGATTAAGGCGTCGGTCAGGTCCTGCCCGCGCTTGCAGTACTCCCCGAGGTGCCGGGTGTCGCGGGAAAAGAAATCAGCAAATGCTTCGGGATCTCCGGACGTTACGATGTCCGAGAGTTCGCCGGCTGCCGACCGGCAGGCTGCGATTGTCTCCGGGACGTAGGGATTGAGTTCGAGAATATCGGCATAGAGCGCCGGGTCCTGCGAGAGGAGCCGGCCCACGAGCGCGAGTTCGATCTGGTAGACCGGGCTCATGAACTCTTCAGTTTTCTGTATGTCGATACCCAGCCTGCGGATGGAGTCGGCCATGCAGATCGTAACAAAATGCGTGAGACCCTGGACGACGGCCATCATTTTGTCGTGCTCTTCAGGAGTCGCGATCGTGCAGACTGCACCTTCACGGGTGAAGATGCCGGCGAGGTAATCAAGAGCCGCATCGGTCGTGCGGGCGGGGCAGACAACTAGGGTCTGGCCGGTGATTGAGGAGACAGTCGGCCCGAACATCGGGTGGAGTCCGATCACCTGCGCCTTTGACTCAAGCATCGCCGCGACGGGAGCGACTTTGAGCGAGGTAAAATCGCAGAGGAGCTGGTCGTCCCGCAGCAGGGGTGCGATCTCCCCAATGACCCGCACGGTGTCCCGGATGGGAACCGAGACGATGACGATATCACAGGCTTCTGCAAGCTGTTCGTTCGTGAGCGCGGTCGAGCGGCCCGACACAAGGGTCTCGTACCCGGCCCGCTCAAAGACCGGGGCAAAGAGTTTGCCCATTTTTCCCGTTCCGCCGATGATTCCTGCCTTCATGCTCACTTCTCGCGGATCGTCTCTTTGACCGGCATGCCAAAGTGCCTGCCGCCTTCGAGTGCACAGCCGAGGATTGTATCCCCGACAGCAAGGTTCACGACCGAGATTGCATTCCCGTCGGGGGTTACCAGCCGTATCGTCTCTGCGTTCTGGAGGATGAGACTTGCCTTTTCCCCTCCTTTTCCCCGCGCTTCCACGAGCAGCAGCGGCCGGCGCTCGATCTTTGTCCTCCCGACAATCGCGGAACGGGCGGCGCCTTTCGCGTCGGACACAAGCACCTGGCCCCCGATGGAGAGATCGGAAAGGTACGCAGTCTTCCCGTCCGGGAGCAGGATGTAGGCGTGCACCGCGCCGGCGTTCACCCGGAAGGGTCGGGGTGCGACATACGGGTTCTCGAGCGTCTCGGCATGCACAAGGAGCATGGCAGACGAGGTGTTCCCCATCAGCATGCCGTCGCCATCGACAAGCATCGAGCAGGTGTCCACGCAGACCCGGTCGCCCATCCCGACCGGCTGGATCTTTGTCACCGTGAAGGGCGCGAGGCAAACCTTGCCGGTCGCACTCCTGATAAGCGCCGCGACTGCTTTTATCACGGACGGATCTGTGGTCTTCAGGAGAATCCCGTAGACTCCTTTCTCAAGGACATGCAGCGCGAGTTCGGCTTCGCGCACATCTTTTACCGCAGCAATGATCCGGTCGGACTGGGCGACGAGGTTTTCGAGCGGGATGACCGTCCAGTCGCTTGTCGTGACGATCACGATCCGGTTCTTTCCTTTCGCTGCCGCATCGTTCTCGCTTGCCTTGTCCGTGATGCTGCATTCAATGACATCGGTTCCGGGCCGGAGGTCCCCGTCCGGGGCGACCGTCGCGATCCGGCCCAGGCGTTTCACGTCATCGGCCTTGTCTGCCACGATCGCATCCGCGCCGCTCTCGATTGCGGTCGTCGTGACATCCTTGTTCCACGGCCGGGCGTCCACCCAGAACTGCTTCATTTACGGCTGCTCCAGCGCTTTTTTCGGGTCGACGTGGTGGTGGACAACGCGGCAGACGGACTGGACAAAGGCCCGGGTGTTGTCGCGCTGGAAGGCGTTTCTTCCCATGCAGACGCCCGCACCACCGGCTGCGACCGAGTCCCGGATCATTTCGAGCGATTCAAGGTCGCTCGTCTTCTCGCCGCCGGCGACAAAGACCGGCACCGAGCAGGCTTTGGTAATCCGGGCAAATGCCTCTGGGCTGCCCGGGTAACTGGTCTTGATCATGTCTGCGCCGAGCTCTTCTGCGACCCTGACGCACTGCCCGATGGTCTGGGGGGATGCCGGGTCGATGCCCTTTCCCCTCGGGTAGATCATGACAAGGAGTGGCATGCCCCACCGGTTGCAGTCCCGGACGATCTTCGCGCCGGTCTCAAGCATCTTCGATTCGTTCGGGGCCCCGAGGTTGATGTGGATGGAGACGCCATCCGCGCCGAGCGCAATGGCCTCTTCAACGGTGCAGACGAGCACCTTGTCGTTCGGGTCCGGGTTGAGCGAAGTGCTGCCCGAAAGGTGTACGAACAGCCCGATGTCCCGGCCGTG
>JBAZHU010000123.1:0-5229 GCA_041652215.1 Methanoregula sp.
CAGGTTAAGCGGATTGTACGGCAGGGCGAGTACAAAGAGCATGATGACGACAAGGGCAGTCGAGAAGACAAACTGCGCCGCCGTCCGCTCCCGGTAATGAAGCGCGATGAGCGCCCCGAGCAGGATTAGGACAAGGGACGCAAGGGTGACCTGGATCATGATAAGGACGGGGTTCTGGACCGGTATCCTGTTTACCGAGAGCAGGACGATCCACGCCCCGGCCTGGATCGGGACGAGCAGCACGCAGGCGAGCACCTTGCCCCAGACCATCTCTGCAACGGTGACCGGTGTCGAGATAAGCGTCTCCAGTGTCTCGTGCTGGTACTCCTCGGTGATGAGATCGATGATGAGTGCAGCGGAGATGATCCCGGGCAGGAAGACAAGGAGCGGGATCAAAAGCCCGTACACGAACTCGAAGTACCCGCTGCTGTCCGAAGACGGGGGAATGGTGACCGGCAGGGGCTGTTCGCGTATCCGGTCCATGCGGATCGTCCGCAGCTCGCTCTCATAGTTGAGGAAAACCGTTTTCATCTTCACGTCGACGACCGCTCCCATGAGATCGTTACTTAACGTGTAGAGCGTGATCTTCACCGGATCTGTTGCATTCGTTGCGGTACCGGGAACGTACACCACGGCGGAAAGCCGGCGCTCCTTTAAGAGCTCGACAGCGGTCGAGAGATCGATCCGGTGCACCCGGAAGTCCTGGCTGTTCTCCAGGTCAGCGAGCAGCGGGGATTCGTTTCCCGCGTACGCGATGTCGTACCTGAAGTGCGAATATTTCGAGAGCGACGTGGGATCGTACATCGATGTGAGCCCGACCATAAGAAACGATGAGAAGAGCGCGATGAAGAGCTGGAGCAGAACGGCAAGGAGGATCGTCTTCTCGGAAAAGAGCCCTTTAAACTCTTTTTTTGCAATGATGGTGACGTGCCGGCCGTTCATTTGATCCATCCCCAGATGAAATACAGGTTATAACTGCAATGGAGTATGCTGGCCGCAATAAGGCCGGCGACGGCTCCTGTTTTCCCCCACTTTTTCAAGGAGACTGCAACGATGAGGAGGCAGACAAAGTGGAGCAAAAACGGCAGCCAGAGAACACCGAGCGACAGGAACAGGATGTTTCCGAAAACCGACTCGGTGATCTCGGAAAGCGTGGCAAAGAGCAGGAGTTTTTCCCCGATCAAAAAGCCCATCGCGGTGGCAGCGCAGGCGTACACGAGACGTTTTGTGGTAAAAAACGCCGGGTCCTGCATGAAGAGCGTATAGACCCCGGCCGCTTTTGCCGTCTCCTCGATGAATGCCGCAAGGACCATGAGGAGCACGAGCGAGAACGGCATGGGCAGGTTAAAGAAGAGCACGAGGCCCATCATCTGCGCCATGAAGACAAACGGGATCGTGGCGGCGGCAACAAAGAAGAGCGACGCGTACGGGTGCGGACGGGAGAGGGCGCCGGCTAAAAACTCGCGGCACCGGGGCAGGAGCGTTTTTTCCGAGAAGAGGCGTTCCTCGTTGAAGTTTTTCGCCGCGATATAAAAGAGGACCGCGCCGGTCAGCCAGAAAAGCGCGGTGGCGTAGCAGTAATCGGAAAGCGTCCACGCGGTGCCCTGGATGGTGAGCACGATCAGCGTGAGCGGCGAGATGAGGCTGATCACGTGGACGTTTGCAAAGATACTGGGGAAGAAGAGGTACGAGGTGGCGACGGTCGAGAAAAAGATCGAAATAAACGAGAGTTCCTTGAAGCTCCGGGCGAGCATCCCGATGATAAGCGCGTTTGCCAAAAAAAAGAAGATGATCGGGACGAGGGGGAAGAGGATGATCGGCGATGCCCCGATGTAGACGGTGAGACCGGCGCAGATCGCAAGCATCCCAAGGAAGTAGGGGAGCATCTTGCCGATAATGATGGACGAGGTTTTGACCGGCAGGGAGAGGAGAACCTCGCCTTTTCTTTCTATCCGCTCGTTCATGATGCTCATCATGAAAAACTGCGAGGTGAAATACAGCGGGAAGATGAAGACAAAGACGAGAATGATCGAGTCAAAGGGGAGCGGCGGCGAGAGCTGGTCCGGGGTCACAAACGTGCCCATTGCTGACGATGGGGAGGAGAGGACATCCGTGTACCGGGAGACCTGCGTGTTTTGTGAGGAGGACGTGACCAGTTCCGCCCGGAGTTCTTCCTGCGTAACGCCGAGTGTTGGCGAAGGCGTGGGGATATTCTCGACCGTGCCCTGGGGAACCGGCGTGCCCCGGCCGGGTGGCGCCGGCACGAACTGGCCGTTCTGCGGGGCGGTGAAGTTGAGTTCGCTTTTAACGGTCTGCGAATCTATCCAGAGCGGGTAGGCGGCAAAGAGATCGTCTGCGTTCGTGTAGACGCTGCTCTTGTATTTCGCGTAGTCCCGTTCGAGCGTCTTTATGGCTGACTTTCCCTTGTCGGTCGGGCTCGCGTACGCCTTACCGTTCACGATAATGAGATCGTACGCCCCGCTGTTTTTGGTAAGTGCGGTGGCGTCGGCTTCGTATACCGTGAAGCGTGCATCGGAAGCGAACAGGGCAGCGACCTGCGGGTCGTCGACCCCGATCCGGTACATCCCGTCCTGGATGTGCAGGCCGCTCTGGGCAGCAAAGCCGGTGACGATGACAAGGAGCACAAACAGGATAATCGCGATCGGCAGGACGTCCCGTGACATAATCGAGAAGGATTTTTTCACTTCCCAGCGTGCGATGGTGGCAATGTCCCTGCCTGTACTCATGGATCTCAGCCCGGCTCCCTAAATCAGGGAAAAATTTTGTGCTCAGGCAATAGTTGTGGGTACAGGTGTCAAATAGTGTTCGGTACCGACACGGCAAGACCGGAGAAATACCTGAAAAGCCGGCGTGTGCAGGCTGTCCGTATCCCAACCTATATGTCCCGGTCCACACAAAACGTCTAAAATACGAAAAGTCCCCGGAAACCAGGACAATACCGGAGCACCTGTCGTGATCACTGCCCGCAACCTGACCAAACACTATGAGAATTCTCCTGCTCTTGACGAGGTGAGTTTCTCGTTTCCCGATGCCGGGATCTTCGGGATCATCGGGCACAACGGCGCCGGCAAGACCACGCTGTTAAAAATGATCGCGGGGCTGATCGCGCCCACATCAGGAGAACTGGACGTCAACGGGATCGATGTTGTCCGGGATCCGCTCGCGCTTAAGGCGACGCTGGGCTACCTCCCCGAGGAATCCCGGCTTTACGAAACGATGACTGCCGAGGACTACCTCGCGTTCTTCGGCGATATCTACGGTATTCCAAAAGACGAGATCGCGGTGCGGACCCGCCGGCTCTTTGCCGCCCTCTCGCTTGAGACCGAAGGAAAAAAACTCGGCGAATTTTCCAAGGGCATGAAGCGCAAGGCCGCTATTGCCCGGTCGCTCATCCACGACCCGGCATTTCTTGTGTACGACGAGCCGACAAGCGGCCTCGACCCGATGACCTCACGGTTTATCGCTGAGTACCTGAAAAAATTAAAAACCGGGGGAAAAACGATTGTGCTCTCGGCCCACAACCTCTTCCAGGTCGAGGCGATCTGCGACCGGGTGATGATCCTCCGGCGCGGGAAGGTGATCGCGTCCGGCACGATGAAAGAGCTCCGCGGGCAGTTCGGCTCGATCACGTACACGGTCTGGTTCTCCACTCCCGACCCGGCCCGCATCGACCGGCACGAGGTGCCGTTCCGGGAAGATGAAGGATACCTTGCCTGCGATGCCCCGGACATGGCGACCCTGAACGCGATCTCCTCCGCGATCACGGCAGCGGGCGGGCGGGTGGAACGAATCGAGTCCCGGTATCTTTCGCTTGAGGAGATGCTTGTCGCGATCGGGAAATAAACCGGTGCAATTTACCGGCCCGATCGGAATCACAACCCTTATGCCCTTCCTTTCCAAATGATACTGGCACAACTGGGCCGGCCCATCGTTATCCGGCCCGTCAGGGGACCGGTATGGCACGTATCCTTATTATCGACGATTCGACATTCCAGCGCAAGATTATCTCATCCATCCTTACTGCTGACCGTCACGAGGTTATCTCCGCAACAAACGGGCGGGACGGCCTCGACGCCGCACAACGGGAACATCCCGACGCAATCGTCACCGACCTGCTCATGCCCGACATGGATGGTTTTTCGTTTTTACAGGCAGTAAAAACTGCGGGGATCGGTATCCCGGTCCTTATCCTCACGTCCGATATCCAGACCGCAACAAGAGACCGGTGTATCGCGCTCGGGGCCGCCGGGGTCATGAACAAGCCGGTGAAAAAAGAGAATCTGCTGGAGAAGGTTCGGCAGGTGCTCGGTGCGGGGAAATCATAACATGGAGATCGGCGAAGATGCGCTCGATGCCATAAAAGAACTCATCAACATCGGCGTCGGCAGGGCCGCCGGCATGCTCAATGAAATGACCGGCTGCACGATCCGGCTCAGGGTACCCTCGGTGCGGATCGTTACCGTCGACGAACTTGCCTCGATTGAAGAGATCCGCACCAACGATTTGTCTTCGACCGTCTCCCTCGCCTTCCAGGGCCAGCTTAAGGGCATGTCCGCACTCGTCTTTCCCCCGGAGAGTGCGGCGGCTCTCGTTATGCTCCTTTCCGGGGAAAGTTCAGAAAGCCCGGAGCTCGATGCCCTCAGGATCGAGACCTTAAAAGAAGTGGGCAACATCGTCATCAACAGCGTGATGGGATCGATCGCAAACATCCTCGACCACCACCTCTCCTACACGCTGCCCCGGTACCAGGAGATTCAGGTCCTGACGCTCGCCCGCTCGGCGCACCCGCCGGGCCCCGGGGATCTCGTGATCCTCGCAAACACGTATTTTGCGCTCGAAGACCGCGAAATCGAGGGCAGCATCCTGTTGATCCTCGAAGTGGGATCGCTCGAATCGCTGCTCGATGCCATTAAGGAGATGACCCCGTGACCACCGATGCACGGCCAATCCGGGGGGCATGCCCGGCAGAGCAGAACGCGGCCTGGGACATGTTCGATCTCCTGCCGGTGGGGATCGCCGTCATCGACCGGCGGTATAATGTCCTGTACTGGAACGCATGCATGGCGCAGTGGACCGGGATTTCCCGGGACGCGATCGCGGGATCCGATATCCGTAAACGGTTCACGAACCTTGCAAGCCCGGTATATACATCCCGGATCGACCCGGTCTTTACCGGCGGCCCGGCTGCAGTCTTCTCTTCGCAGTTCC
>JBAZHU010000124.1:0-5211 GCA_041652215.1 Methanoregula sp.
CGTGACGCCCCCCTCTTGCGCCACTTTGTCCCCCGAGGGGGACGGGGCGCAGTGCGATGGTGGAGGTATTGCCTGTCCGGGAAATTGTAGCGGTGTGGTTACAGGTAATACACCATCATCGCTAGCCGGGGGATACCCACGCTGGCAGGGGCGGCGGACCTAGAAGAGCGTTTTCTCCCCCTGAATCACCGTCGATCCCACCACGTACAAACCCATTTTTCCGACGTAAAACTGAGAAACGCTCATAGCGGCCTCCGGGCAGCCGATCTCCCGCTCATATGACCCTCTGGACATCCCCAAAAACCCTGCCAGCAGAAGCCCGCTATTGTGCAGGTTTAAGTGGCCTTTAAATCGACGCATTTTTAAAAATAAGCGATTTAATCGGGATTTTCTATGGGCGTGGACATCGTTTCCGGTGGAGATGGGATCCAGGGTCCGGAACCCGTAAATCGGAGGCCGTAGCGGGCCCGGATTAGGGTGGGAGAATGCAGGTACGTGGGGGGTGGTTCAGATACCGGGTACTGAACAGCACGTTTACTCTTACTTCTTTTCCTGCGCCAGCCGGTCCTTCTCCCGGTACCCCTCAAGCAAAACGGTCATAATATTTTTCACCGGCTTATCCGAGTGACTTGCGATATGGAACTCGCAGAACGGGCAGGAGGTGATCACGATGTCGGCCCCGGTCTTCCGGATCTCTTCCCTCCGTTTCTCCCCAAGGGCCGCTGCCTCCTCGGGAATGCCTGACTTTACGCCGCCTCCTGAACCGCAGCAGATGGACGGCATCTCAATGAGATTGACTACCTGGCGGATCAGCTGCCGGGGCTCCTCTTTGATGTCCTGGCCCCGCATCAGGTGACAGGGATCGTGATAGGTTGCTTTCTCCGGGAGCCGGGCCGGCGGCTCGATCCCGTACTTCGTGAGCAGCTGGTTGATGTCGATCACCTTAAACGGCGTGACGTAATCGTGCTTTAAGGTCGAGCCGCACCCGGCGCACATCGTCATTACCGTATCGATGCCCCGGGTCCGGAACGCGTCAATGTTGCGTTTCCGTAAGGTATCGACATAGTCCAGCTGGCCGGTCCGGATCAGCGGCGACCCGCAGCAGATCTGGTCCCGGGGGATGATCACCCGGATGCCGTTTCTTTTGAGCACTTCGATTGCATCGAGCGCCGACTGCTGCTGGCGCAGGTTGTACATGCAGCCGACAAAAAATCCCACGGTCGCTTTCACCGGCCCGTACGGTTCGATAATCGTGCCGACCTGCTCCATGAAAGACGGTGCAGACCTGACGACACTGCGGCCGGTCTCTCTGATAAGCGCCTCCACCTCCCGGTGCCGGGGGAGCGTGAAGCCCTGTTTGTTCGCGAGCGATCTGAGTTTCTCGATCGCTTTTCCCGGGATTTTGATCTTTTTCGGGCAGACCTTGAAGCATGCCTGGCAGCTCGTGCAGGTAAACAGCCCGTCCCGGACCGCGTCCGGCACCCGGTTTGCCGTGTCCCGGGGGTCAAGCGCAAGCCGCATCTCCTGCCTCATCGCGGTGGGGCCAAGGAATTTGGTCACGTCCATCGCGGGGCAGACCGAGACACACGCCATGCACTCGATGCAGTCCCGGAGCGGTTTGATCGCGTCGATCTCTTCTTTTGTCGGAAGTCTGCATTCCCCTTCCGCTGCCGGTCTGAGCGATGCGATCTGCTCGATCTTCGGGAGGAGATCGACCACGAGATCCCGTTTGACCGGCAGGTTCAGCGGCGCAATCGTGATGCCGTCCTGTGCCTCTTCCATGCAGGCAAGGACCGGTTCGCCGTTTACCCGGACGGCACAGCTCCCGCACTGTCCCGAGCCGCAGCAGTACCGGTACGCAAGCGTCGGGTCAATTGTATCGTGGATCGTGTGCAGGACGTGGAGAACCCGGGCGCCGTCGTTTACGCTCACCGTATAGGGTTCAAACCGGGGCTCTTTGTCCGTTTTTGGATCGAACCGCTGGACGGTTACGTGCAGTTCCTTCATGCCGCCACCTTCCGTTTTTCGATTCCCTCACGGTTCCTTGAGATGAACGTGTGGCCGTACGGCGAATGCGCCGCGTCCCACTCCTGCGGGATATCTGTCCGCATGTGGGCGCCCCGGGACTCGGGCCGGATCAGCGCCGAGCGGCAGATGAGGGACGCGGTCAGGAACATGTTCTCCACGATGCAGCAGTCGGCAAGGTTCTTTTGCGACGCGGCCCTGAGCGGTGCCTGCATGAGCTGGTTTGTGACCGCAAGCGCATGTTTGAGCCCTGCCTCGTCCCGGAAGATCCCGGCTCCCTTCCACATGGCAAGCTGGAGTTCAGTCCTTGCCGCAGCCGGGTTTTCTGTCCCTGAAAGGAACCGGTCGAGCCGCTCTTCCGTTTTTGCAATCTGGGCCGGGTCGATCTTCTTTACCTGTTTCTCCGCCCGGGCCGCATATTCCCCGGCGCGTTTCCCGAAGACCTGCGTATCGGCAAGGGCATTCCCGCCAAGACGGTTCGCGCCCTGCACCCCGCCGGCCGATTCCCCGCAGGCAAAGAGACCCGGAACCGTCGTCTTGCATTCGGGCGTGATCTTTAAGCCGCCCATGATGTGGTGGGCGGTCGGCGCGACTTCCATGGGTTCGGTCCGGATGTCCACGCCGTACTTGAGGAACTGTTCGAGCATCACCGGCAGCCGGGTCTCGATCTGCTCGCGGGGGAGGTGCGTGACATCGAGATACACCCCGCCACGCGGCGTACCCCGTCCGTTTGCAATCTCGGTCGCGATCGCCCGGGCGACCACGTCCCGGGTCGAGAGCTCCATCCGGTCGGGATCGTATTTTTTCATGAACCGCTCGCCGAGACGGTTCTTCAGGAGGCCCCCCTCGCCCCGGACGGCTTCCGTGATGAGCCGGCCCCGGGCGTCGTACGGGTATACCGCGCCGGTCGGGTGGAACTGGATCATTTCCATATCGATGAGTTCCGCCCCCGCACGGTAGCCCATCGCAAACCCGTCGCCGGTCCCGCTCGATGAATTCGTGGAGACATCGTAGACCCGGGCCCCGCCGCCCGTTGCAAGGATCGTGCTGTCGGCCGTGATGACCACGATCGAACCGTCCCCTTCTAGAGCAATCGCGCCCGCGACCCGGTCGCCGTCCCTGAGCAGGTCGATAACCGTGACTTCCTGGAGTTTTGTCACGTCCGCTGCATCGAGCTGCTCCATCAGGGTCATCATCATCTCGTGGCCCGTCCGGTCGCCCGCGTAGCAGGTCCGGGGGAACCGCTGGCCCCCGAACGGCCGCTGGGCGATCTCGTTTCTGTCCGTGAAGTCAAAGACCGCCCCCCACCGGATCAGGTCGGCCATGCGCAGCGGGGACTCCTGCACGAGCGCTTTGACGAGTTCCGGGTCGTTTAAGAACGCACCGCCTTTCAGCGTATCCTCGTAGTGGATCTCGCAGGAATCAGCGTCACGCAGCACCGCGTTGTAGCCTCCTTCGGCCATCGTGGTGCAGCCGCCTTTTCCCGCAATCGTCTTTGTGACGAGCACGGTGTCACCTTGCCCGGCTGCCTCGATCGCCGCCCGTACTCCGGCGCCGCCGCTGCCGATCACCAGCACGTGACAGTCCACCACGTCGTCTGCATGCATATTATAATTCTGTGCGTCGCATAATTACATAAAGAAATGGCACAGCACGAGTGGACGTAACATGAAATATCTCATGAAATTCGGCGGGACTTCCGTTGCGGATGCACGGTGTATCGGCCTTGTGGTCGATATTTTAGAGAAACACCACAAGGCCGGCGATGAAGTGGCAGTCGTGGTCTCTGCGCAGCGTGGCGTGACCGATCAGCTTATCGCGATTGCAGAAAAACTCCCCGCTGCACAGAACTGCTCGGAGGTTGCACCGCTGATTGCGGCACTCCGCGAGCGTCACATGAAGACGCTTGAAGGGGCTGCACCAGATTACGTCACGGAAGTCGGGGCTGTCATCGATAAGAGGCTTTCCAGTCTCCAGCACATCCTTTCCGCCATCCACAACCTGCGCGAGCTCACGCCCCGGTCAAAGGACTACGTGATCTCATTTGGCGAACGGCTGCTTGCCCCGATTGTCGGTGCGGCCCTCCGCCAGCGCGGCATCCCGTCAACGGTTTTTGACGGCTGCGAGGCCGGGATCCTCACCACGCCCCAGCATGGCGAGGCGACGGCACTTATTGAGAGCGATGGGCGGATCAAAAAGAAGATTGGGCCTCTCCTCGCACAAGAGATCCCGGTCATCATGGGGTTCATGGGCTGCACTGAGAGCGGGATCGTTACGACGCTTGGCCGGAGCGGATCGGATTACTCCGCATCCATTATCGGGGCCGGCATCGATGCGGACGAGATCTGGATCTGGACGGATGTCGACGGCATCATGACCTCGGACCCACGGGTGATTAACGATGCCCGGGTCTTAAAGAGCGTCTCCTATATCGAGGTCATGGAGCTTTCGTACTTCGGTGCAAAGGTCATGCACCCGCGTTCGATCGATCCGGCGATGAGAAAGAACATCCTTGTCCGGGTGAAAAACACGTTCAACCCTGAAGCGCCCGGAACAATGATTGTCAGGAACGGCGTCCGGGACAGCCGTGTCGTCAAGGCGCTTACCTACATCGACAAGGTCGCCTCGATCAACATCAACGGCGCCCAGATGATCGGGAGGCCCGGGGTCGCACAGGCAATCTTTTCCGCTCTTGCCGACAAGGAAGTCAATGTGATGATGATCACGCAGGGGTCAAGCGAAGCAAACATTTCGCTCATCGTTGACGAGTCGCACCTGCCGGCGGCAGTTGACGCACTGGCGTTTCTTGTAAAGGACGGCGTGGTGCGGGAAGTAACGCACAACAAGGATGTCTGTGCGGTTGCCGTGGTCGGCGCCGGTATGGCCGGCGCGGCAGGGACCGGCGGGCGGATCTTTTCTGCCCTGGGAAGGGCCGGGATCAACCTGATGATGATCTCGCAGGGGTCAAGCGAGGCGAACATCTCGTTTGTGATCCGGCAGGAGGACGGCCCGCGTGCGGTACGGATACTGCACGATGAGTTCCGGCTCTCGGAGGAGTGCGAATGACACAGAACGCGTACAGCGAGGCGGGCGTCGACATCGATCTCGAAGCGACCGCGATAAAAGCCCTGATAAAAAACCTGAGTTTCAAACGGAAAGGCAGTTACACGATGCTCGGGAATGTCG
>JBAZHU010000125.1:0-5183 GCA_041652215.1 Methanoregula sp.
TCGACAAGCATCTTGTCCATACCCTTGGGGCCGAGCGTAGTCCTGACTGCACTGGCAACCGCCATTGCGGCGGTGATGTTCATACCCTGGGCATCGCGGCCGCGGGTGCGGTTGGTGCCTTCCTTAAGAATGAGAATCTGTTGTCCTCCAAGTTGTTGAGACATAAATTATCACCACTTTTAGCAGTAAAAGTGGTTTGTGGTTCTATATATAGATTATCTAAAAAGTCACTCGCCGAGCATATCGAGGAGTTCGAATCCGTCTTCGATTGAATGGAGGCGTTCCTCACCAATCACGAGCGTCCTCCCGATCTTTTTTTCGTGATGGTAATCGGTGATGATGCACATCGCATGTTTCTTTGCGATCTTCGAGAGGTTGCTGATGAGTGCGGCCCGTTTTACCACTTTCTGCGCCGTGCCGTAGCCGGTGAGGATCGTATGCTTGTCAAACGTGAGAAGCGCCTGGAACGGTGCACCCCGGAGCGTGTGGAGCTGCATACCGAGCTGTTCGAGGAATTCTATTGGAATGCCCGGAATCTGCCGCTTCTTTGGGGATTCAGGCCCGGCTTCTGCCGGTTCGCGCTTCACAATATCGATGGATTCGACCACGCCGGTATTGAAATACTCCTCGATCCTGATCGCGACCTCAAGCGTCGTCCCCATCCCGCTCTCGTACTTGCTGATCGTGCGCCGGGAGACACCGAGTACCTGCCCGAGATCGCCAAGCGACATGCTGCGCCGCTCCCGGAGCTCCCGCAGGGTGTCGCCGTTGATGTTCACGTACAGCCCGCCGGGGGATGCGTAGACGAGCGGCGGGATCTTCTCGACAAAATAATCGTACAGCGTCGCGATGCTGATCGCGTAGATGCCGTACCTGACATAGACCGCCCCCCGTTCGAGCTCGGCTTCCCGGGCGCGTTCGCCCACGATCAGGGGCACTCCGCCCAGATGCTCAGCGATTACGTCAAGATCGAATGCGGCTTCCTCGCTCACCGAGTCGATATGGGTGACAACTTTTATGACAAGCAGCGTCCCGTTGTCACGTGCAATAAGGTCAAAACTTCTCGGGCGGAGCGTGAACTTCTCCGATACCTCAAACCCGGCCGATATCATCACGCTGGTAACCAGCTGGAGCTGGCGTTCCTGGGACATGTAGTTACAAATGGATGGAGCGTTCCCATATATTAATATAGACATGCTGATCGGTATTGATGACACGGATTCACCGGCGGGAATGTGCACGACCTATCTGGGCGCGGTGCTGGCCCGCAGGCTGATCCGGAATCACCTGCGGGTACGGGAGGCCCGGCTCGTCCGGCTCAACCCGAACGTGACCTTCAAGACCCGGGGGAATGCAGCGATCTGCCTCGATGTGGACGGCGATCCGGCCCGGGGGTTCGACCTCGCGTGCGAGATTGTGGAAGAGTTCGCCGATTTTTCCTGCGAAAAGACAAATCCGGGAGTTGTCGTGGCAGAGGAGCGGCCGGACCCTGCCTTTTACCGAAAGGCCGTCACGGACTTCTGCGAAATCGATGAGGCCGTGGCCGTTCTCGAAGCAGCAGGCGCCCGGTACCGGGGCTGGAAGAACCGGCGCGGCCTCGTTGGTGCAACCGCAGCAGTATCAAGTATTTTTCCCGATACAACCTACGAGATCCTTGCATACCGCGAGCCGGCCCGGTGGGGTACGCCTCGTGAGGTGGAAAAAGAGAGTCTTTTTGCCGCAGAGAAGGCCACATTTCCCCACACGTGGGATACGGTGGACCTGGCAAACAGGGTCGTTGTCTGCGTGCCGCACACCCCGGACCCGGTCCTCTTTGGCATTCGGGGCGAGAGTCCCGCGTGGGTCATGATGGCCCGATCCCTCATCGAGTCTGAAAAACCGGCGCTCGAACAGATCTGGGTCACCAACCAGGGAACTGACGCTCATCTCGTCCCCGGGACGTGCGGCTCGTTGCGCGAAGGGATCTCGTACCGGGTGCGGGGCGTTGTTGCCGGCCGACCGGCAACCGGGGCCGGGGGGCATGTCTCGTTTGCGATCCGGGACAGTGATGCAGAAACCCGGTGCATGGCATACGAGCCGACCAAAAATTTCCGGGACACCATACGGGCGCTCGTGCCGAACGACGAGATCATTGCCACCGGGAGTTACAAGAAGGGAAGTATCAATTTAGAGAAACTGTGTCTGGTCGCACCAGCCCGGGACTGCCGGACCCGGGCCCCGCTCTGCACCGCGTGCAACAAACGCATGACAAGCGACGGGAAAGACAAGGGATTCAAGTGCCGGAAGTGCGGGGCGCACACGAAAGAGCCTGAACTGCTGGAGAGCCCCCGGACGCTCGAAGCCGGCTGGTACGAGGTCCCGCCGACAGCCCGGAGGCACCTGGCAAAACCCCTCTGCCGTGGAGTGCCGGAATAAAAAAAACCGGCATACTGATGACAGGAACTCCTGCCCGGGTAACCTCCGACAACCGCTTACACGGTGTTTGCGTGAAATCCTGGGGGAGTATGCAATAAAGGAATCTTTTTGTATCATCATACTCTTCTGTAGATCATCCACCGTCCATGGTCAACACGATGATCTCCGTTCTTTATGTAGATGATGAACCGGGACTGCTCGAAATAGCCCGGCTCTTTCTGGAGAGGTCTGGAGAATTCAGCGTCAAAACTTTGACCTCGGCACAGGAAGCACTGGATTCCCCTTCCCTCCGGTCGTACGATGCCATTATCTCCGACTACCAGATGCCGGGGATGAACGGTATCGATTTTTTAAAGCGGGTGCGGGAACGGTTCGGGGACATCCCCTTCATCCTTTTCACCGGCCGGGGCCGCGAAGAGATCGTGATCGAGGCGATCAACAACGGTGCGGATTTCTATATCCAGAAAGGTGGCGACTCGCAAGCCCAGTTTGCCGAGCTCACCCACAAGATCCGACAGGCAGTGAGGAGAAAACAGGCAGAACGCTCGCTCCATGACTCGGAGCGGCGTCTCTCCGATATTATCGACTTCCTTCCCGATGCCACGCTTGCCATTGACCGGTCCGGACATGTGATCGCATGGAACCATGCGATCGAAGAGATGACCGGCATCGCTGCCGGTGATATGCTGGGCAAGGGAAATTTTGAGTACGCTCTTGCGTTCTATGGGTCCCGGCGCCCGATTCTCATCGACCTGATCGATGAGCAGGATGATAAAATTGCACAGTTATATTCAAATATCTACCGGACCGGTAACTCACTCGCGGCAGAAACGGATATCCCCCGCCCAAAAGGACACCGTATATCAGCGCTCCTCAAGGCGGGTCCGCTTTATAACCAGGCAGGGGAGATCACCGGAGCGATCGAATCGATCCGGGACATCACGGAGTTAAAGAAAACCTATCTGGAACTCAGGGCAGCGTATGAACAGGTCACTGCAACGGAAGAAGAGCTGCGGTCCAATTACGATGACCTGCAAACGACAAACAAACAGCTCACTGCTGCCAAACAGGAACTTCGCAGTCAGTTCAATCAACTTGCAGAGAGCGAACGCACGCTCCGGACGAACGAAGAACGGCTGACGATGGCACAAGCGGTCGGCCATACCGGCAGCTGGGAGTATGATCCTGCGACCGAGATGATCTGGGGATCTGCAAACGGGCTTCACATCTTTGGGTATCCTGCCGTAGCAGGAGTCTTTCCGATAACGGACATCGAAGCCTGCATCCCGGAGCGGAAGCGGATTCACCAGGCACTCGTTGATCTGATCGATCAGGGAAAAGAGTACAATCTCGAATATACTATTAACCCCGCGGACGGTTCTGCCCCAAAAGAGATACACTCCTTTGCCAGGTTTGAAAAGGGGGGAGGAGGGCATCCGGCCAAGGTCATCGGTGTCATCCATGACATCACTGAACGCAAGAAGGCCGAAGATGCGCTCCGAAAAAGCGAGAGAAAATTCCGGGGTATGGCCGAGCGGTCTTCTGACCTGATATTTATTATCGATAACGGGATGAGCCCGACGTATATCTCCCCTTCGGCACGTTCGATCATCGGGTACGAACCGGAAGAACTGGTGGGCAAACCGCCGGAGTTTGCAATTGCGACAATCTTTAAAGAAAGCGGCCCTGAACTCATGAATTCCGTCCAGGCGAATATGAAAGGGTTGCCGGTCGACAATGTTGAGATTCAGATCAGGAAAAAAGATGGGGCGGCAGTATATGTCAACCTGCACGCGGTACCGATCATGCAGGAGGATACCGTCGTCGGAATACAGGTAACAATGCGGGACATCACTGCCGCCAAAAAATCTGAAACAGCACTTTATGAACGCGATGAGCAGCTCCGTCTCCTTTTTGAAAATATGATTGAGGGGATGGCCCTTCATGAAATCATCTGTGATAGTCACGGGCAGGTGTCAGATTACCGGATCCTTGGAGTCAATAGTTCGTTCGAACGACAGCTTGGCATCAGCCGCACATCCGTTATCGGGAAGACCAGCCGTGAGGCCTATGGAGTTGCAGAGCCCCCGTATCTCGAGTGCTATGCACGGGTTGCCACGACCGGCAAACCTGAATTATTCGAGACCTCCTTTGCGCCCATGGATAAATATTTTCGGATATCTGTGTATTCCCCCCAAAAAAACCAGTTTGCAACAGTTTTTTCCGATATCAGCGAACAGAAACGGGCAGAGGACGCGTTCAGGAAAAAAAGTACAGATCTTGAGACAGCCTACGAGCAACTAACGGCGACAGAAGAAGAGCTCCGGCAGAATTACGATAATCTCCAGAGAAAAGAGCAGGCGCTCCGGGAAAGCGAGGAGCAGTTCCGGGCTCTTGTGGAGACCTCCCCGGGCATGATCTGGGAGATCGATCTGCGGGGAAAATTCCGGTACGTGAGTCCCTCATCCGAATCGATCATGGGCTATACGCCGGATGAACTTGTCGGGAAAACAATACTGGATCTAATCCCAAAACAGGGAATGGCTTTTGCCCTGCAGGAACTGGAGCGGATTGTTTCATCCAAAGGACCCTACCTGCCGTTCGAATTTACCGCCCGTCACCGTGACGGGCGCGATCTGGTTATCGAGATCCGCCCTTCCCGGGTGACGGACCCTGACGGGAAACTGATCGGGCTCCGGGGCGTGATCATTGACGTCACGGAACGCAAGAGAGCGGAAGATGCCCTCCTGCGGGCGAACCGCCAGCTC
>JBAZHU010000126.1:0-5157 GCA_041652215.1 Methanoregula sp.
TTCATCCGTGCCAACCTCATCAGCCAGGGTGAAATGATCAGCCTGAATAATGTCACTGAAGAGAGCGGCGTATACCGGCTCTCGACAGAATTTACTGCATCAGGGGTCAACAAGACCATCGATATATACATGACAAAAGACGGGAAACTGTTGTTCCCGGCCTCGTACCCGCTTGCTTCCCCGGGGAGTGCCGTGACGACGGTTGCCCCGGTTGCAACCTCTGCCTCTGGTACCACAACCGCGAAAACCTGCGCAGATATCTCAAAGCAGGACGCACCGGTGCTGGAAGCGTTTGTTGTCTCCTCCTGCCCGTACGGGAGACAGATGCAGACCCTTCTTGCCAATATCTCCGAGAGCCTCCCGCTCCTGTCCGCCCACATCAAGGTCCGGTATATCGGAGAGATCTTGAACGGGACGGTACAATCGATGCATGGCTCTGACGAAGCAGCAGAGAACCTGCGCCAGATCTGCATCCGCGAGGAACAGCCGAATCTGTACTGGAAGTACGTCTCCTGTTTCCTCTCGTCCGGATCATCAGATGTCTGCGTGAAGAGTTCGGGTGTCGATAGCACAAAACTTGCCGGATGCACGGGCGATGCGAACCGGGGGCTCCGGTATGCACAGGTGGATTTCAATCTCTCTGATTCCTACGGGGTTACGGGATCGCCGACACTGGTCTTAAACGGTGTAACGGTCAGTGAGTTTGATTTCGGTGGTCGGACACCGGAAGCGGTAAAATCACTGCTCTGCTGCGGGTTTACAACCCAGCCGGATGCCTGCTCGACAACCATCAGCACCGGCCAGGCCGGAACGCAGGGGAGCTGCTGATCCGGGCCGGTCTGCCGCGACCACAATCTCTTTTTTAGATAAGGATCTATAATTCTGTCAGAATGGTTCACCATCACCTCCCGGCCTGTCCCATCTGCCAGCGGGATGACACTGTCGTCATCCACGAAGATCTTGGCGACGACGGTCATTTCTGCATGTGTTCGGGTCCCGACGGCTGCGGCTCGACATTTATTCTGGGCCCGGACGGTTCGCTGTCCGATATTTTCTAACCTGCCGGCAATCCGGATATTTTTTTAACGGTGTTGGTATCCCTGCCGTATCGCGTTGGCCCAAGGTCCTGCCCATATACTTCCAAATTATTTAAATGGCAGGATAATCATAGTCAGACGCATGAGCAGCAGTCTGAACCCTAACCGCATGCTGGCGCACGTGTCCCGGGTGCACGGGAGCGCTACATGAAACCCGAGGAACGTCTGGTTGTCGGGATCGTTGACGACGCGATCCATACCGAGACCCCCCACGGCAGGGCCTTACAGCGGATCGTCCGCGACCTTGAAGCCTACGATATCTTTGTCACCGATGTTGCATCTCCCGCCGATGCACGGACCGCGTATTCCAACCTTCCTGCGGTCAGCTGCGTCATGATCAACTGGAACCTCGGGAACCGGTCTGCGGAACAGCAGCAGGACACCTTAAAACTGATCCGCCAGATCCGCAGCGTGAACGAAGACATCCCGATCTTTTTAATGGCCGAACCCACAAGCGAACCGCCGATCGGGCTCACCGTAGACATCTTAAAAGAGGTCAACGAGTACCTCTACGTGATGGAGGATACTCCCGAGTTCATCGCCGGGCGTATCACTGCTGCGGCAAAACGCTACCAGGACCGGCTGCTGCCGCCGTTCTTTGGCGAACTCGTGAAATTCTCAAAAGACTTTGAGTACTCCTGGCACACCCCCGGCCATGCCGGTGGTACCGCGTTCCGCAAGACCCCGGCAGGCCGGCAGTTCTTTAATTTTTTCGGGGAACAACTCTTCCGCTCCGACCTCTCGATCTCGGTCGGGGAGCTCGGCTCGCTCCTTGACCACTCCGGGCCGGTGGGCGAAGCCGAGCGGTACGCCGCAAAGGTCTTCGGGGCCGACATGACCTATTTTGTGACAAACGGCACCTCCACGGCAAACAAGATCGTGTTCTTTGGCCGGGTCACCAAAGACGACGTGGTGCTCGTGGACCGGAACTGCCACAAGTCAGCCGAGCACGCGCTCACCATGACCCATTCTGTCGCCGTGTACATGATCCCGACCCGGAACCGGTACGGGATCATCGGCCCGATCCCGCCAACGGATATGACGCCGGCGGCAATAAAGAAAAAGATCGCTTCCTGCCCGCTTGCAAAGGACTTAAAGGACAAGACCCCGGTCCATGCGATCATCACGAACTCGACCTACGACGGTCTCTGCTACCTTGCGACCGATGTGGAAAAGGAACTCGGGAGAAGCGTTGACAGCATCCACTTCGATGAAGCCTGGTACGGCTACGCCCGGTTCAACCCGCTCTACAAGGACCGGTTTGCGATGCGGGACGGGGCAAAGGACAAGAAAGGCCCGACCGTCTTTGCGACGCAGTCGACCCACAAGCTGCTCGCTGCCCTCTCGCAGGCGTCCATGGTCCATGTGAGAAACGGCCGGGTGCCTATCGAGCACGCCCGGTTCAACGAGGGCTTTATGATGCACAGCTCCACCTCGCCGCTCTACACGATCATCGCGTCCCTTGACGTCTCCTCGAAAATGATGGACGGGGCGTCAGGCCGGCTGCTCACGACCGAGTCGATCGAAGAGGCGATCCGGTTCCGCCGCACCATGGCCCGGATCCAAAACGAGATCGGGACCGGGAAGACCAAGGCCGACTGGTGGTTCCCGATGTGGCAGCCGGACACGGTCACGGACCCCAAGACAAAAAAGAAGGTCCCGTTTGCAGCGGTACCCATCGAAACACTCCGGGCAACTCCCTCGTGCTGGGTGCTCCACCCCGGGGAATCCTGGCACGGCTTTGCCGGCCTCCCCGACAACTACTGCATGCTCGACCCCATCAAGGTCACTGTGCTCATGCCGGGCGTAAACGTTGACGGCTCGCTTGCCGCGTGGGGTATCCCGGCAGCCATCGTTGTGAAATACCTCGACACCAAGGGCATCATCAACGAGAAATCCGGGGACTACTCGATCCTGTTCCTCTTCTCGATGGGGATCACGAAAGGCAAGTGGGGAACGCTTATTACCGAACTCTTCGAGTTCAAACGCCGGTACGACGAGAACGCCCCGCTCGATGAGATCTTCCCGGACCTCGTTGAGCGGTGGCCGGACCGGTACGGCGGCATGAAACTGCAGGACCTTGTGGCCGGGATGCACGCGTTCAAGCGCGACCACGACATGTGCGGCCTGCTCCAGAAAGCCTTCTCGATCCTGCCGGAGCCAAAGGTTACCTATGCGGAAACCTTCTCGAAGCTGGTGAGAAACAACGTGGAGCAGATACCCGTCGCACAGGCAGCAGACCGCATCGTTGCAACCGGCATCGTGCCCTACCCGCCGGGCATCCCGCTCTTAGCGCCGGGCGAAAAGACCGGGCCAAAGAACGGCCCCATCATCCAGTACCTGCTCTCGCTGCAGGACTTTGACCGGCGCTTCCCCGGCTTTGAGCACGACACGCACGGTATCGAGTGCGTCAAAGGTGAGTACATGATGATCTGTTGTAAGGAAAAGAATTCCCGGGAGAAGAAACGATGAGCGAAGCACCGGTGGTAAACAAGAAGGTGCTGGGGCTCTTTGCGCTTGCTATGATAAACGTTGCAGCCGTGCTGAGTATCAGGAACTTTCCCTCGATGGCCGTGTACGGGTGGTCGTGCATCGGCTGGTACATTATCGGGGCGATCGTCTTTTTGATCCCCATCTCCCTTGCGGGGGCGGAACTCGCGACCGGCTGGCCTGAGGGCGGCGGTGTCTACGCGTGGGTCAAGCAGGCGTTCGGTGAGAAGGGCGGGTTTGTCGCCCTCTTCTGTGAATGGTCCAACAACCTTGTCTGGTTCCCGACCGTGCTCTCGTTTACCGCATCAACGCTTGCGTTTGCCCTCACGCCAAACCTTGCAGCCAATCCCTGGTTCATGTTCAGCGTCATGATGATTGTGTTCTGGGGCACGACCGCGATCGCGTACTTTGGCGAAGAGGCCTCGACTAAGTTATCGAACGTGGGTGTGATCCTCGGGAGCATCGTTCCCTCTCTCCTCATTATCGGGCTCGGCCTCTGGTGGCTGGGCTCGGGGCAGAAGATTGTCATCCCGCATTTCACGCTTGCGCAGACCGTGCCGACCATCAATCTCTCCACACTCCCGTTCTTTGCAACGATTGTCCTGTTGTTTGCCGGCATGGAGATGGCCGGCTTCCATGCACTTGAGACCAGAAACCCGCAGCGGGACTTCCCCCGGGCAATGGCGCTCTCGGCCGTGATCATCGTGATCTGCACGGTGCTTGCAACGCTCGCGATTGCGATTGTCATCCCCGCGTCCCAGCTCAACCTCGCCTCCGGTGTCATGCAGGCAATCCAGTACTTCTTTGATGCAGCAGGAATTGCGTGGCTTGTCGGTCCCATGGCGCTTTTGATCACGCTTGGCGGTGTCGTGAACCTCGCCGCGTGGCTGATCGGCCCGGCAAAAGGCCTCGGGATCGTTGCCGAGGAAGGCAACATGCCCCCGCTTTTTGACCGGACGAACAAGTACGGGGCGCCGGTCGCCGTGCTCCTCATCCAGGCGCTGATCGGATCGGTCGTCTCGCTCCTCTACGTCTTTTTACCGTCCGTCAACCAGGCCTACTGGATCCTCTCGGCAATGACGGTTGAGCTGCTCTGCATCGTGTATATCCTCGTCTTTGCAGCACTCATCAAATTGCGCTACAGCAAACCGGACACGCCCCGGCCGTTTAAGATCCCGGGCGGGATGATCGGTGTCTGGATTGTCGGCGGCCTTGGCCTCTTTGGCACGATCCTCTCCTTTATCGTCGGCCTCATGCCCCCGTCGTACTTCACGAACTGGGTTGTGTACGTCGGCTCGGTGCTGCTCGGTACATTTATCCTTGCCGTGCCCCCGCTGATCTTTTTGAAATTCAAACACCCGGGATGGATGAAAAAGTCTGCCGGAGGTGAAAAGCCATGACATTGAGCAAGAACGGTGAGATCTGCCTTGTGCTTCTCGTGGCCGTGCTCTTTATCCTGCCCTGCCTGATGCTCGGCCTGATTTACGAGGCAGAGCCGTACCACATGGTGGCCGGAGAACCGGTAAAAGAAGCGGCCGACGCTGCGGGCATATCGGTCGTTGACATGAAG
>JBAZHU010000127.1:0-5139 GCA_041652215.1 Methanoregula sp.
CCTGACAAAGTCCCCCAGGCGGGCAGGGACGATCAGGTTGACGGTCTGGCTGACAAAAACGCATGCTGTAGTTACCGCAACCTTGACCCGGTAATTGAGGCCGAGCAGGATCCGGTGGTACCGCCATCCGCGCAGCCACCATGCGGCAAGGCAGAGGAGAACCGCGATCCCGAGGTAGACGGGGACAATATGCTGGAGCGAGACGAGCAGGTTGTCCCAGACCTGGTAGAGCATATATGCAAGGATCCCAACAGCAATTAATGACGGGATCAGGATTGCGCTAATCTTTCGATACATGGATCTGCCACCAGAGACGCAGGATGGATGAGCCCATCCCGAATACATCTTTTACCCGGACGGTTGTTCCGTTCCCTGCACGCCAGCGGACAGGAAACTCCGTGACCGTGTATCCTCTCCGTTGACCCCTGACCAAGAGTTCCGTGTCCCAGAACCAGTGGTTCGATTGTATAGTTGAAAGGATCGGGAGAATCTTTGCCTTGTTGAATGCCTTGAAACCGCACTGGTGATCGAAAAGCCGGCTGCCGAGGATGCACCGGACAAGGAAATTGTACGACCTGCTTGCGATCTCGCGGCCTCCAGTACGTCGTATGTCGCTCTCCGGGAGAAGCCGGGAGCCGGTTGCGATATCAGCACCTGATCGTATCGCCCCAATCAGTTCGGGGAGGTGCTGCATATCGGTAGCGAGATCGACATCGTAGTAACATACGATCGATCCCTGTGCCTCCCGGATCGCCCGGTTGAGTGCTGTTCCGCGTCCGAGGCGCTCGTCACTGTGAAGCAGCCGGACACGGGGCGAATGCTTCTCGTATTCCCGAACAAAGGCTGTGCTCCCGTCGGTACTCCCGTCTTCGGCCACAATAACCTCGAATTTGTCCGTGATCTGAGCGAGTACCTCTAGAGATACGGGTATCGCCCGCTCGAGCGCAGGCCGGTCATTGAAGACCGGAATGATTGCGGTGACTTCAGGCTCGGCCATTTACAGTCCCTTTTTCTGAATGCACCCGGCAATCCGGTAGCCTGCCCTGATCGAGCCTTCCATACTTCTCTCGGGGTAGTTCTCCTCGGAAAACATGCCGGCGATATAGATGCCGTGTTTTTCGTATGCCGGGATAAGGGAACGGTACCCGGTTGTGTAGACCGGCCCGGCCCAGGGGTCGACTGCCATCCGGCTCCAGTGGATCTCCCGTTCCAGAAGGCCAAAACGGGTACAGAAATCTTCCCGCATTTTCTGGTCAAGCCGTGCGGGAACGGTACCGCTGAAATACGAAGCGAGGTAAGCGATGTGCTCGCCGTAACGCTCCTGTGGGACTAAATTGGTATGCGCTACAACCGCTCCGTACGGTCCCTCGTCTTTCATGTTCATCCAGTAAATCCCCTCGCTGACGTCACGCTCAATTCCCAGTGTCATGCAGGCAGCGCCCTGGTATGGGATCTCCGGCATCGCAAGGCCTGTGATGTTCGATAGTTCCTGTGGGGGGATGGTGGACATGACGGTATCAAAGCACTCTCCGTTGATCTCCCAGCGGCCATCTTTTCTGGAAATGGATATGACCGGGGTTTGCAGGTTAATTTTCCCGCATTTACGTATAATCGATTTTTCAAGCCCGGTAATAATCTGGTGAAATCCCCCGTTCAGGTAGCCGAGATGTTCCCCGGAAACACCACGGTTTGACCGGATGGCAATACGGCTGATCAGCCAGGCCGCCGATACTTTGCTCCGGTTTTTCCCGAACTTGCTCCTGAGCAGAGGTTCAAAGAATGAGGAATAGATACGGGGGCCAAGATGATCGAGGATATAGGTTTCTGCTGGGATGTCATCCAAGGAAAGAAGGTCTGTTTTTTTGGCTTTCAGCGTAAGCCATGCAAGTTTTGCCTTATCGATGAGCGAAAGTTCCGGCCAGCGCAGGATCTGTGAGGGGGTTGTGAGAGGGTATATTGTATCCCGGGAAAAATAGCCGGTGCTCCCAGCATGCCATTCAAGCCGGTCCCACAACCCGAGTTCACGGATCAGGGAAAAAAGCTGGTGGTCATCAGAGAAACAATGATGGTAATATCGCTCGATCCAGTAATCGTCGATGTGGTATGACGAGAGGCATCCCCCCAGAAAGGGCATCTTCTCGAACAGTACAACCTCATGTTCCCCGGCCAACGTATGGGCGGTAACAAGCCCGGACAATCCTCCCCCGAGTATTCCGATCTTCATGATACGTTACCGGTATTATTTGTTCGGGATCAAATGAAAAAGGCTCCGGAACCTCTGGAAGAGTATGCGACGGATCAAGACGAGAATTTATAAGAAAGTTTTTGTATTGTCGAATTTAAAGTTCTTAAAACAAAGAACTTAAAAGAATTAAAAGGAAATACTTATTCGTTAGCCCATTGGAGGGTGTAACCAGATGCGGGTCTTTTTCATTGGTTTTGGTCAGGCAGGGGGCAAAATTGTCGACATGTTCATTGAACAGGACAAGAAGCTCGGGACCAACAGTTTTCGGGGTATTGCAGTCAATACCGCACGGACCGATCTGATGGGCCTAAAAAATATTGAGATGAAAGATCGCCTCCTTATCGGGCAGACACTGATGAAAGGTCATGGGGTGGGTACCGATAACGTGACCGGGGCCCGGGTTACTGCGGATGAGATCGATAGTATTATTAATGCGATTGATACCCGTGGAACGCATGACATTGATGCGTTTGTGATTGTTGCCGGTCTTGGAGGCGGCACCGGATCCGGGGGTTCTCCTGTGCTTGCACGCCACCTGAAACGGATCTACCGGGAGCCGGTGTATGCATTGGGCATCATTCCGGCACCGGAAGAAGGACGGTTATATTCGTACAATGCAGCCCGGAGTCTTACGACTCTGGTAAACGAAGCAGATAATACCTTTATTTTTGATAACAGTGCGTGGAAGAACGAGGGAGAGAGTGTCAAGAGTGCATTCCAGCGCCTCAATAATGAAGTGGTGCGGAGGTTTGCCATTCTCTTCCGCGCAGGTGAAGTCGGCCGGGCGGGTATTGGTGAGATGGTGGTGGACTCAAGTGAGATTATCAACACCCTTCGTGGGGGTGGTATTACCACTGTGGGTTATGCTGTCAGCGAAGTGCTCAGTACACGCACCAAGCAGCAGAGGGGAATCTTTGGGGGCCTTAAGGAAAACTTCAAGGATAAATTTGGCGGCAAGAAGGAGGCAAACGAGGAAGTGCTCATGGGTGAGGACAGGTCGGCTAAGATAGTCGGTCTTGTCAGACGAGCTATGCTTGGTCGTCTTACGCTTCCCTGTGATTATTCCACCGCAGAGCGTGCGCTGGTTCTTATTGCTGGACCCCCGGATGAGATGGACCGGAAAGGTGTCGAAAAAGCCAAGAGCTGGGTGGAAGAAAATATTGCCGGTGTCGAAGTGAGAGGGGGAGATTACCCGGTAAACAGTGAGTATGTCGCAGCGGTTGTGATGCTGGCGACTGTGGGGAATGCCCCCCGGATTAAGGAACTTCTTGATATTGCAAAGGAAACCAAAGAAGAGGTTATTAAATCCAAGGAGAAGAAATCCAATATGTTTGAGGAAGGTATCGAACCGTTATTCGAGTGAGGTTGATGATGAAGGGATTGACGAGATTAATTTGGATTATTGCCCTGTTTTTAATAATAGTGCCGGCGGCCTCTGTGGCATATACCGTAAACTCAATGCAGATTAGCCCGAGCGGGGCCCTGACTCCGGGAACAACGGTTGATCTTTCATTTAAGATACAAATGCCCAGCGGGACTACAACTGCAAATGATATTAAACTGTATACTGCGTTGGAAAAACCAAAATGGTCCTATATTATTTATGTGAACAGTAATCCAACGGCACCTACAGAGGCAGGGACAAAAACCGTTACGGTTAGTGGTTTTTTACTGACCTATAAATCCGGTGACGATGTAGCGGTTGGTGTAACCCTGGAAGGAACTGCACCAGCGGTAACCTCGACTGCAAACCAGACCTTGATCCAGATTTATGATGTGGATGCCAATGGTCATGCAAGTGATACGAAATATACCCAGAGCGCTTTAGTTGTTAATATCAATGATGTTACGACTGCCATTGCAAATGCGAATTCTCAGCTTACTCAGTTCAGAACACATATTGATGAGAAAGCGGCAATGGATATCGATACATCCGCAGCTGAAACAAAATATAACGATGCCCAGTCCAAAATTACTACGGCCCAATCTTTACCGTCGACGCAGTACAGCGACGCACTAAATTACATTAATACCGCAATATCCACGATTTCTGATGGTGAGACTCTCCTTGACAAAGCATGGGCAGAGAAAGAGATCTCTGATGCACAGGGACCTATCAATAATGTCGATGCACTGATCGCTTATTTCCAAGGTAACACAAGTACATCTAGTGATGCCCGGTTATCAGAAGTAATTACCAAGCGTGAAGTCGCAGTGAGTTATATCTCTGCTGCAAACGATGCATTAACCAATGGCAACTTTGCACAGGCCCGTGCAAAAGCTGAAGATGCTTACTCAAAAGGAAATGAATCCTATAACGATGCGCTCACGTTCAAGACAGCGGTAGAAGCCACATGGAATCCTTTTGCGGGGTTGGGCTCAGTTGGCTCAATTTTTAGCTCCAGTATCATCGTTATTGTTGTTGGTGTGATAGCGGTTGTGTTGATTATTGTAGGTATCATTATCTACCGTAAACGCTCCCGCTGGGATGAATTGGGTTAAAGTATTTTCTTTTTTTAGTGGATTTTGGCTCTGTTGAAACCCTCGTAGTACGTTGATGATCCGCTTTTTTTAACAGGATCTTCATCCTAAAAATTGAACAGCCTTCACTGCCCACAAAAGAGAAATCTATCGACTTTGCGGTGTAAAAACATCAATGTTGATACTCCCCATCTTCCCGTCCCGGTGAATGTAATAATCAAAGAGCCGGTTATCGTTATCGTAGAATGAGAACCAGTAACTAAGTTTGTAGGTTTTCTTATCGTATCCTGTCAGAGAATGATAACTTTCTGCGTCATGAAGAATGATCACACCCGGATGGTTATCCGTCAGTGTTATTTCATCCTCAATCTGGCCATAGAATGTGATCTTGTTCCATCGATCACCACGGTAAT
>JBAZHU010000128.1:0-5125 GCA_041652215.1 Methanoregula sp.
AAGGCCTGTCACATTTATGCGGATGAAAAACTCCGCCACATCATCCCCTACCCCGGGGTTACAAAGACCCTGCGGGCGATCCGGGAAATGGGATTTGCAACAGCTGTCGTTACCGATGCAGAAAAAGCGGATGCCTCCCTGCGGCTCGGCAGGTGCGGGTTGTCCTCTTTCTTTGACTGCATGGTGACCTTCGATTTAATCGGGGTAAAAAAGCCGGCCCCTGAGCCGTTCCTTGCGGCCCTTGGCACGATACGCGCACCGGCAGAAGAGTCCGTCTTTATCGGCGATAGTCCCCGAAGGGATATCGAGCCCTGTAAAAAACTCGGGATCCGAACGGTGTACGCCCGGTACGGGGACCGGTTCTCGAAGACCCGGGACTATGCCGGGGCGGATTTTGTTATCGATCGCATGGACGAACTCCCTGACATATTACACAGCATGTCCAAATCCCGTCCCTGACACGGTTTACCCGGCCGGTATAAATCCGGGTAAAACCATGCGCTGTACTAATGCGCGCAATCGGGAAATCCAGTAAGATACAGGTTTTTGTTACGGAATAACGACCAAAACCTAAAAAAAGTCACAGGTACCATAAAATTTATGTTTGTTCCAACGAGGATCTTTTTCACCAAGGGGGTGGGAATCCATAAAGATCGTCTTGCATCCTTCGAACTGGCACTCAGGAAGGCCGGTATCGAAAAATGCAACCTCGTGTACGTATCGAGCATTTTTCCGCCGAAATGTAAGCAGATTCCCTCCCGGACCGGTCTTCGGGAACTTCAGTCTGGCGGCATCACGTTCTGCGTAATGGCAAGAAACGAGACCAACGAACCAAACCGGCTGGTTTCGGCCGCAGTCGGACTTGCCCTTCCAAAAGACGTTGAGGAATACGGTTACCTTTCCGAGCACCACGCGTATGGCGAGACCCAGGAGAAGACCGGGGAATATGCCGAAGACCTTGCGGCAACGATGCTTGCAACCACGCTTGGTATTGAATTCGATGCTAATGCCGCATGGCAGGAACGCGAACAGACCTACAAGGCAAGCGGCAAAATCATCAGGACCAAGCATGTCTGCCAATCTGCGCAGGGCGACAAGAACGGGTTGTGGACGACAGTTATTGCCGTAGCGGTTTTCCTCTGACGGGGACACACGGGAAATATATCTCCGCATCCTGCTTTTTTTTTAGATTGCCAGCAGCTGATCCCGACTTTTCTGAAGAGAGCACCAGCCTTCGTGAATTTTTTTTATAAAAAAAATTACATGGCCTTGACGCGCCGTGCAACATCCTGACCGAGTTCGTAGCATTTTTTGAGTTCGGCTGCATCGGGTTTGTACAGGACTTCATAGCCATCGTTGATCGTCTCAATACCAGCCTTTTTGAGCCCCTCAGTTATGATCTTTATTGCGCCGCCCTGGCCTCCATGCGAGCCAAACGCGCATCCGATCTTCTTTGCGGTCAGCCGGCCGGGCCGGATACCGTGCAGGTAACTGAGGAAATCCGCCACGGTCGGGTACACCTCATCCTGGAGCGTGGGCGAACCGACAAGGACCGCTTTTGAATCAAGGATCTCGGAGACTACGTTACTCCGGTGGTTTCCCTCAAAGCGCCCGTCCTTTAAGAGACAGACTTTTACTGCAACGCCTTCGGCCATTACGCCTTCTGCAATCTGCTGTGCCATAAGATCGGTTGAGTGGTGCATCGTATCGTAGACAATCGTTACCTTGTTCTTTGCGACACCGTGCGACCAGTTTATGTATGCGGAAATAATGTCTCCGGCGTACGAGCGCCAGATGATCCCGTGGCTGGGTGCGACCATCGCTATCGGAATGCCAAGTTTCGTTACTTCGTCAAGTTTCTTAAGCACCTTGGGCGCGAGCGGGACTATCAGGTTTGCAAAGAATTTTTGTGCATGGGAGAGTGCGACCTCTTTTCCCAGTTCGTCATCAAAGCGTTCGCAGCTGGCAATATGCTGGCCGAACGCGTCGTTCGGGAAGAGGATCTTGTCCTCGGCAAGATAGGTGAACATCGAATCCGGCCAGTGGAGCATGGGCGCTTCGACAAAGACGAGCGTCTTTTTGCCAAGATCAATCTTGTCCAGGCTTTTTACCGTCTTAAAGTTCCAGCCTTTCGTATCGTAGTGCTTGCCAAAGCCGGTGACGGCGACTTCCGTGCAGTAGATCGGGACGTTGGGCAGCATCTTTGTGAGCATCGGGAGAGCGCCCGAGTGATCCTTTTCCACATGGTTTGCAACGATGATGTCGATCTTCTTCGGGTCGACAATATCCTTTATGCGTTCCATCATCTGGTATTCGTGGCCGGGATACGTGTTATCGATCAGCGCGATGTGCTTGCTTCCGACCACGAGGTATGCGTTATAGGTCGTGCCCGGCAGCGTGTAGCCGTGGTAGTCGCGCAGGTTCCAGTCGATGGCGCCTACCCAGTAGACACCTTCTGCGAGTTTTGTTGCTTTCATTATTGTCCACCTTTGTTCGATATTATACGAACATTCTATTGTTTACGAACAAATTATATATCTAGTTTACGTTTATTGTTATGGAAATTGCGGAGCCTGCCATGGCCAACAAAAATACCCAAAAACAAAAAAACGCGGTGCCGGGCGTCGGGCTGTTTGCCACGCCTTCGGGGATACGCGCAGTGCAGTCGCCGGCACGTGCGCAGATTCTTTCTGTACTTTCAGAGCGCGAGCTCCCGTTTGACGAGATCGTAAAACGGTCCGGCAAGGCAAAATCCACGGTCTCGGTCCACCTGCAGGCGCTCGGGCGCGAGGGCATTGTTGCCGAAAAACCGGATCCGGCGGATTCGCGGAAAAAGATCTTTTACATCAAGTCGCAGTACATTGGCGGCCTTGCCGCACAAAAACCGGTGATCCGGGAGAACAACGAGGCGCTCGTCCGGCTGACCGCAGACCCGGACCCGTTCATGTTTTACCGGTTGATGTTCCGCACGATCCGGGTCTCGCTCTTAACGGAAGGGATCAATATCGACCCGGTACTCCAGAAAGCCGGGTACCACGTGGGGGAGCGCGTCTACGCTGCGATTGCTGCTCCCGGCCTTCCGGCACTCCTTAAAAAAACTGCCGGGTTCTGGAAAACCAACAACCTGGGGGCTATCGAGGTCGAGAGTACGGCCCCGCTGGTCCTTAAGGTCTATGACTGCTTTGAATGCGGGAGCCTGCCGATGCTTGGCCGGCCTGCGTGTGCATTCGATTCCGGGATCCTCCAGGCAATTTTTTCACGCCACTACCGGCTGCCGCAGCAGGTGACCGAGACTGCCTGCTATGCGATGGGTGACGATCACTGCCGGTTCGTGATCGTTCCGGGATAAGTTTTTCGCAAAACAGGCATCGTCAGAGGGTTTCATCTACAGACCCATGAAAATCAACAAAAAAATAATGTAAGTA
Source organism: Methanoregula sp. (assembly GCA_041652215.1). Taxonomy (GTDB): domain Archaea; phylum Halobacteriota; class Methanomicrobia; order Methanomicrobiales; family Methanospirillaceae; genus Methanoregula. Next base: position 3,426 of record JBAZHU010000128.1, read on the forward strand.
TCAGCGCGTCCAGGCCACTTTTGAAGGAGGGTAACGCTTTTATTATTTTTCCGGCTCTCAGGAAATCCCTAATGAAATTACAATAACACTCTTGGGGCCTTCGTCCCGGCTAAAAAAGGATCAGTGCCTTATCCTTACAAGAATTACTGCGGCAAACACCATCCCGACAAGAGTCGCTGTGATCCCAAAACCGGGTGATTGTGTCGCTGATGACGATGGCGCTGCGGATGTGGCGATTGATTCCAGATGTTCTTGCGGGGGAGTCGCATTCATCGTGGCCGTACTGCTGGCCTTTTGCGTACCGTTTGAGGCCTCAACTGTGTACGAGAACGTTGAAGATGGATTTTCAATTCCCGGGCCCGCCATCGCTTTTGTGATCACGGCCGCCTCTTCACGGTCGGACGGGTTGCTCCGGCTCCAGTTTGCGATAACTGTTTTGTTGGCAGTATAGTACAGCGTGCGGGCATCTTTTTCGTACCCTATACCGAAAGTACCGTCAGGGCCGGGGAATGCAGCGATCACGGTATATGTTCCCGGTTCTGCGGTCTGGAGAGCCGAATAGACAAACGAAGTGCCGGTTACGTTCGTGGTGGTAACATCGGCTCCACAACTGGCAGGTATGGACATGACGCCAATAACTTTGTAACAGACCAGCGACCAGACCTGCAATTGTGTTGCATTATCCGGGATCGTTCCGGTCAGAGAAATGGGTGTATCCGGTGTTACCGTATCCGCAGAAAGAGAAGCGTTTACCGATAACGGTACTGCACCCGCCGCGCACGGCAGCAGGATCGTTATAAAAAGCATGAGAAGAACCGGTATCCGGTTAAGAAATGTCATAAATTAAGGTGGTTGTTTATGGGTAAAATGGATTGGAAAATTCACGGCATTTTTAATTTTACCCATCGGCCCGGTTTTGTACCGACCGAAAGCATCCTATGCCGGCGCACCCGAATATCAAATGAGAAGATCATTTTATTCGAGGCTAACGCATGCCGTATACTATTACCCTGATAACACCCGAAGAAAAAGAGCGGCTGGCAGAGCGCTGTGCTCCCCGGATCAGGTACGAGATCAAATCCGAAATCTTCGGCTGCTGCATCAAACTGTTGTCCGATAACAGGGCACTCCTTGAAACCTGGCAGGAGAATTTTTGCCCGATGTCCCAGAATATCCGATCCCACGGACGACTCTACGTTTTTTCAGATCCAGCCGTTAATGAAAATATCGTGAAATTCGACCCCTATTCAAAAACAGCGTTCCTTTTCAACTTCACCTATTACGGCTGGATTAAATCGATCGCTCTTGGATTATGCGGTGATATTCTCGAAGACGAACACGGCATTATTTCAGTGCACGGTGCCTGCGTGGATGTTGCAGGAAAAGGATTGGCCATGGTCGGGACATCCGGCGCTGGTAAGACCACACAGACATACGGCCTCCTCCGCGATCCGCACGCCCGGATCATTTCTGACGACTGGTTTTTTGCCCGGGTATTCGGCCCCGAGATCCTCGCATACGGATCGGAGCGGAATTTTTACATCAGACAGGATCTCTCCGCCATCTGGAAAGAGTTTGACGGTCTGGTGGCAGCCAACGAGTACGATGCGGACGGGCGGGCGGTCGCTGACATCCGGTGGGTCGTGGGCAAAGGCCGGCTGCTACCACTTACTACCTTAAACATGATAGTGATCCTCAAA
>JBAZHU010000129.1:0-5113 GCA_041652215.1 Methanoregula sp.
CACGGGCTCCTCATCAACCAGATCGAGAAGCACAACGTGAACGTCTACCCGGGATTCCGGATCCTGCTCGTTCTCGATGTCTGGGAGCACGCGTACTACGTGGACTACAAGAACGACCGGGCCAAGTACATCGAAGCGTTCTGGAATCTCGTGAACTGGGACGCGGTAAACAAGCAGTTCATCACGCACCAGAAAAAGTAAGGGGCCTGGCGTAAATTCCTTTTTTTGGTCAAGCCATTTACGACGGCGTAAAAAAAAAGTGTGCCGGGAAATTATCCGGTTATCAGTTTTGCCCGGAACCGGCTCCGGACCTTGTCGGAGAAGTATTTCCCGACTGCGTTTGAACTCATAAGATCAGCATAGACTTTTGAAGGGACACCCGAGTACTGGTATACGAGTCCTGAGTGAAATTCTATCTCCATGTTTTTCATCGCATCATCATATCCTACGGAGCGCAGGATGCAGGACTGAACGGATTGTCTCTCCATGAAATTCACCATATATACTTAGTCCGCTGGACGGTTAATGGTTTTTATAATAATAGGGTTAAGAAAGTCCGGTCTCCCCTACGGGATCAGCGGGATGACCGTTGCCTGATTATTTCCAGAATTCCCACCAGCGCTTTGGTTTTTTCATGCTACCGGTGCCCCCGTTTGCCTGCTGCATTTTCCGGCTCTTTGTAATATACCGGTAATAGGGGCAAAATACTCCGTTTCCCAGATGCTGGCAGTCTGATACTGGTTCCTGTGTTGCGGCGCATCCGGATTCCCCGATTACCACCATCACCGGACACAACGCTCCCCCGTTCTCATCCGGAATTCTGCATCTTTTGGATTTCCTTGACATGAAAAGAATCCCCCGGGCAGAATGCATTGATACGCATTGTCCTACAGTTTACGATTATTCTCATAGTATTTGAAAAATCGTGTTTTGTTTCAGAGCGGGTGCACCTGTCAAAAGTCATGATAATGCACCCGGCAGGAAAATAGAATCGCTGATGGTATTGTTTATCGAGATTTTTTTGCTGCTACTTTTACACCGCATTTTGAAAATTCAAATTTGGGAGATTCCAGCATTTTGTCCCATGTCTTTCTACTAACAGAGAAATATTCAGATGGCCCGGGAGACACGATTGTATTTTTCATTCGGACTTTAGGGGACATATCAATCATCCTATCCACTTACAAGGTAATATTCATTTGCATGTGTTGATCAACGATAAGATATGTATTCAGTACAAATGGAAAATCAAACATAGAAACTATGATTGCAATTACAATTTCAAAAAATATCAGAAATATCAGCGTTAAATAAATTTTTGTATAACTCGTAAATCTGTCCATATCTTTCATGAATAGCCATCCCTTGGTAAGTATGAGGTAGGTATTTGCGATTCCGGCTATTGCAATAATTCCCGTCAAATTTGCTTTTAATCCAATTATTATCAAAAAACAATTTATTATTAAAGCCAAAATTCCAATAACTATTCCGCTATTAAACCAATATTTATCCCATTTGTGAAGACCATATTTAAAACCAATTAAAAGATTACAATTTGAAATTTCTTTACTCGTCGAAAATCTAGAATACGATTCTGTAGATTCAAGAGTGACATGCTCGCGCTCATATTTATCTAAATTAAATACACTAAATGTCTGTCCGTTAGAGGACTCTATAAGATACCCAATATCTGTCTTAAATTGTGTTAACTTTTTTACATGTAAATAGACATGTGGAACTGGTCCAAGAGGTACTTTTACAACTGGAATATCTTTTTCAAAATCTATATCTTCTAAATATGTAAACGTGAGCGTTCTAAATTGTCGTGTGAATAATGATCTACCTTCGGGGAATTCAATCGTAATGGGAAAAAATTCGTCTTGGTCTCCCTCTTCACTTTCTTCGACGGGTTCGTCTTGAGAATTATTATAATCTTCTAATTTGCTATGAAAAATTAATTTTTTACCATCTGAATCAAAAATTTCTAAATGTGGGAAAAATTTTTTGGATAAATACACAACTTCGGTTAAAGTTTCTAACGGATTGTATATTGTATGCTCTTCAATTCTTTTTAGAGTTGGAAGCGATTCAAACTCAAAAAAATGACGAATTCTTACAGTACGAATGTATCCTTGAGGATCGGTTGTTTCGACTTCTTCAACAACCGAGTCACTTAATTCTTCATCAGTCAACAAAGATTAATTGGGATTTATATCGCTTTAACTTTATTATTTTGATTTGTCCTCCCTGCAAAAATGTCCCGCCACTTATCACCCATTTTTAAAAGTCCCGAAGTCCCGACAACGCTCCAGACCCTTCTCTCTTTAAATCCTCGCAGCACTAACATAAAGTAAACCTATGGACGATCTTGCAGAGGTTGCCCGGCTCCTGGATATCCTCGGGAACCGGAACAGGCGGCGTATCATCCGGCTGTTGCGGCAGAAGCCGTGCTTTGTTACCGAGATATCGGAGACGCTTATGATCTCGCCTAAGGCCGTCATCGAGCACCTCCAGCTCATGGAGCGGGAGGAGATCCTCTCCTGGCAGACCGACGACCGCCGGCGCAAATACTACTATCTCGCAAACGATATCCTCGTGGACGTCAGCCTCAAAAACCTGCAGATCGTCGTGACCCGGCAGGATGACGAGACCCGGACTGCGGCGGATGAGCGGACCCGGCAGGCCATTGTCATGCTCGCAAAGATGGTGCAGGCCCACGACCAGATGGTCGCACACCTCGAACAGCTCAACCATGATATCGACACAAAAATTACCGATCTTGCCCGCAACCATAATGATTTATTCAGGAGCGAGCGAGAATTATCTGTAGCAATTGCCCTCTCCCACGAACCCCTGAGCCCCGCCGAACTCGCGGAGGCAACCGGGTTATCCGGGGAAGACCTCGGCCCGGTCCTTGCAGAGTTCGAGAAGAAAGGCATTGTATCAAGAAAGAAGAACCGGATACACTTACGAGGAGTCCATGCAGACGAATCCCAACAATCCCTACGATGAAGTGTTTGGCAACCTCTCCAGAATAGTCGAAGATATCGTCCGGAGCATGCCCGAGGCCGAGAACGCCCGTATCATCGGGTACACCATCGTAACCCGGCACGCGTCCGGGGAGCCCGGGACCTTCCCCGGCAGCGCTGACAGCGGCGACGACGACATCCCCTACGAAATCGTGGAGACCGATACCGAGATCTTCATCACCGCTGCGATCCCGCCCACTGCCGAACACGCGCCCTATGCGGATATCCAGGCAAACGAAGTCCGGATCTGCGTGGACGACCGGTCCACCACCGTCGTGCTCGAAAAGCCCATCGATGTCATCCACAGCACCTACCGGGTGCATCGCGGCGTCATGGACATCACGCTAAGGAAGGTACCGGACTACCGGTAATTTTTTTTCGTATGCATGCCATTTCAGGTAATGATCCGTACCAAAAGCGCTTTTTTCGCAGGCCTTATAGGTAAAAGACCATAACAAGGGAATATGCAGAAGGCAGGCTCGTATTTTTCTATCCTCGTTCTTCTCACCATTTTTTCCGGATGCACGCAGGCAGGATATTTCTCCGCGATCTCCGCGCAGCAGACAACGTCCCCCCATTTTTTTCCGGCCGGCACCGCATCCCCGGGAAATCTTTCCGTTTCTTTTATTGACGTGGGCCAGGGCGATTCGATCCTTATCCGGAGCCCGGGCGGGAAAACGATGCTGATCGACGCAGGGCCCACCGTTTCATCGTCATGTCTTCTTGGGTATCTGGAAAAGGGAAATATCTCATCGCTCGATATCGCCCTTGCCACGCACTCCCATGAGGATCATATTGGCGGGATGCCGGCAGTGCTCAACACCTTTCCTGTCGGGCGGTTTATTTATAACGGGTTTCCCGGGACAACCACGTATTATGACCGGCTGGTAAAAACGATTGCAAAGAAAAAGATCCCGCTTTCCCCTGTAACCGCGGGCGATACGATCGATCTCGATCCGGCATTGTCAATATCCGTACTGAATCCCCAGAAAACATTTTTTGACGATCCCAATAACAACAGCATCGTCCTTCGATTAGTCTACCGAAACGTGTCGTTTTTATTTACCGGCGACGCATCGAAAGACGCAGAGCGCGCAATTCTTGCAGGCGGCGAGAACATAAGTGTCACGGTGCTCAAAGTCGGCCACCATGGCGATTCGCGTTCGACAAGTACAGCGTTTCTTGACGCGGTCCGCCCGGAAATTGCCGTTATCGATGCAGGGTACGAAAACGATCATCACAACCCGTCGAACAAGACCCTTGCCCGGCTCATGGCTGCGAACGTGACCGTGTACCGGACGGATCTTGACGGGACGATCATGATAGAGACCGATGGAACGGACCATTGGGTCAGCCCGGTACCAGCATCCCCGGTACATTGTCTGCCCTCCTCCGTACCTGCATGACGGTGCGGCCCTGTCACGAGGGATAACCGCACGCCTTCCTGCCCTTCACGGGTCGCACCGCCGGGTCCCCGGAAAAAATTCCCGCGAAAAAAAAGTTATGCCTTTGCCGGGATATCCGTCGGCGTCCACTGGCCGATCGTTTTCTTATCCGGCCGGTACTCGCGGAACTGCCGGAGCGAGACCGTGAGATCCCGGGTGAACGCGAAGTACCCGATCTGGGTGTTCCGGCACAGGCTCATTGCCATGTCCATGAGCCCCCGGGGGTCGGGCCGGGCCTCGCCGAGCCAGATGTGGAAGATGTTCCCGCCGTCCACGATCGGGAAGAAAACATGCTCGATCTCCATCCTTTTTGTGAGCGGGACATCCGCGCCCGGCGCGACATGGGTGCCGTTCGTGTAGTAGATCGGGAGGTCGCGGGTCTTTCCGAGATTTTCGAGCGCGTAGTCGAGGTCGCCCTTGATCACTTTTACCGCGAAGTCGTGGTAGCGCTTGTCGATGAGGTCGGCGACCGCAAAGCGCTGTCCGGTTGTCTCGGCCGGGGTCCGGGCAAGGGCGATGGTCATATTGTTTTTCTCCGAGAGTTTTCTCGCGTAGAGTTCCATCTCGGTCATGGCCCGGATGGCGAGCTTAAACGCGGCCTTTGACTCGTGAGTCTGCTGGCCAATATGGTGCTGGACC
>JBAZHU010000130.1:0-5103 GCA_041652215.1 Methanoregula sp.
CCCCTGATCCCAGGAAGATCCGTGTCTGCCCTGTTTTTGAAGAGTTCATGACTGATTCACGGTTTTACCGCGTAAACGCACGACAGGGTGTCGTGAAAAAAAGAAGGTTATTTGACACCGGTTACTGATTCCGGGTGACATTCGCCAGTTTTATCGTGAAGGTGAGGTTCTGGCCTGCCAGGCGATTGTTGGCATCGATAGTAACGGTTTCCGGGTTTACATTGAGGATCATTATTTTGCTGTTGGTGTTTGTCGTTCTGTCATGGATAACATAGCTCTGTCCTTGGACAAAGGACGTATTTGCAATCGGGCCGGTGCGGTTAACGATCTGGACAAGTCCCGGGTTGTATGCCCCATAGGCTTTATCGTAAGGAATTGTTATCGTTTTTTCCTGGTTTTTTGACATGCCGCTCACAGCATCTTCAAACCCGGAAATCACACTTGCATTCCCCAGGGTGAACTCAAGCGGTGTCCCGTTCATATTTGAGTCAAACACAGTACCGTTCTCAAGCATTCCGGTGTAATATACAGAAACGGTATCCCCTTTTGTCGCCACCGGTTGGGTGAGAAAGACAAACGCACATGACGCGGCAAGGATGATGACGATTGCCACACCGATGCTGATCAGCAGGTTCCTTTGCTGTTCCTGCTTCCCGTTATCATGGACGGGGTCTTTTGTTTCTACGGATTTTTGGGTTTCCTCCCCGGGGGATTTCGTGGTGTCTTCCGGCGTCTTTGGATCACTCATAATGTTTCACTTCCTTTACATCCTGAATCCGTATATTTTAGCGCTGTAAGGGAAAAAGTTCTCGGTTGTCGGGCATGAGAACCCTGCCGGGCAGAATGTCTGTCAACAACGCAGGGTCATCCTGCTGACGATTTGGAACATATACTCGCCCGGTTCTGGCAGCCCCTTGCGAAAAAAAAGGGACAAACAAAAATGGTTGTTCGTAACGATTCCACCGGTCGCTTAAAAACACTGTAGGCGGTTTTGGAAGATTACGCAAACATCCTGCCTTCCATATCGGAAAGCGTGCGGCTGAAATCCAGACGGACTTTCTCGATGGCGGCCAAGAAGTCCTTGCGGGAGATGGCAGATCTCTCGTTCCTGATGGCATACATCCCGGCTTCCATGCAGATCGCACGGAGATCGGCGCCGTTCTTTCCCTCGGTCAGGTTTGCAATCTCCAAAAGGTTGACTGAGTCTTCCATCGTGAGAGATCTCGTATGGACCTTTAATATGGAGAGCCGGCCTTCTTCGTCCGGCAGCGGGATCTCAATGATCCGGTCAAATCTTCCAGGACGTAAGAGCGCCTTGTCGAGGATATCGATACGGTTTGTTGCTCCGATGATCTTCACGTCGCCCCGGTTCTCAAAGCCATCCATGCCCGCCAGGAGCTGCATGAGGGTACGCTGCACCTCACGATCGCCGGATGTGTTCGCCTCGGTCCGTGACGCTCCCACCGCGTCGATCTCATCGATAAAGATAATGGTCGGGGCTTTCTTCTTTGCAAGATCGAAGAGCTCACGAACGAGGCGGGCACCTTCCCCGATATATTTCTGGACAAGTTCGCTCCCGACCACCCGCATGAAATGGGCATTTGTCTCGTGGGCGACCGCTTTTGCGAGCAGGGTCTTTCCCGTCCCGGGCGGACCGTGGAGCAGCACACCTTTTGGCGGTTCAATCCCGATACGGGTGAAAAGTTCGGGACGCTTTAACGGGAGCTCGACTGCTTCGCGGATCTCGTTTATCTGATCTTTTAAGCCACCGATATCCGTGTAACTCTCTTGCGGTGAGTCCACGAGTTCCATGCCGTAGACCTGTGCATCGAAACTACTTGGCAGCAGTTCGACAATCGCAAGCGACTGCTGGTTGAGCGTGCAGCGTGCCCCGGCCTTTAAGTCCTCCGGGTTGATGCTCGGTGAACTCCGCACGAGAAATCTGGGCCCGGCGCTGCTCCTGACAATGACACGGGCTGAATCGATTACGTCTACGACCGTTCCGATAATCAGCGGAGGGCTCCGGAGCTGTTCGCTCTCGCTCTTGAGCTTCCGGACTTCGCGTTCATACCGGATCTTCTGGGTCTCGATATAGCGCTTGTCTGCCTCTACCTGCCGGAGCTGCTCGCGGAGCTCGAGGTTACGTGACTCAAGATTGCTTACCCGATCGAGCATCTGGGTCTCGATCTCGTGTTTGTCACCCTCGATCTGCTGGAGCTGGTCACGCAGCTGCTCGCTGAGCGTGCGGTACAGCCTGCATAATTCTTCCGGGCTCTGCGGTTCAGCGGTATCTCGGAGAATATCTGCCACGAGAGTTCCTCAAATAGGTATATAGGGAAATCTGCATATAAAGTGTTTGTGAGATTATGCAGTGCGAAATGTGTGGAGAAACGATTCGCGGCATCCCGAAGCTGATCCGTGTGGAGGGCGCAGAACTTCAGGTCTGCGCCCGGTGCGGGAAATTCGGTACCGAGGTCCAGCAGCCCCGTCGAACTGACGTGCAGCGGCCGGCTGCCCGGCCCGCCCAGGGAGCCCGGGCACCAGCGATGACGGTTCCCGCACAGCGGAAACGGGACATGTTCGATTATATGGAGGGCGATATTGTCGAGGATTATGCGGAGAGGGTTAAAAACGCCCGTATGGAAAAGGGACTCTCCCAGAAAGACCTCGCCCTGCAGATGATGGTGCGGGAACTCTTAATCAAAAAGATCGAGAAGGGAGAACTGATCCCGGAAGAGGAGGTCAGGAAGAAACTCGAAAAGGTGCTCGGTATCAAGCTCGTCGATGTACTTTCGACCGATGCGGAGAAGAAGACCCAGGCGAAGATCACTCAGACGCTGGGTGACCTGACCGTGATCCGGAAAGCAAAGAAATAACGCCGGGTATTTTCCCGCACCCTTTTTTATTCAGGAGCCCGTCTGCCATATTCGTGGAGATCGCGGGAAAAACACTTTTTTTCAGGAGCGTGGGTACGGGAAACCAGGGGAAAGTCCCGATCGGGGTCATGTTACCGGCCCTTGAAGAGAGATACGAAATTCATACTGCCTGCTCTTTGAGGGCTACACGTTAGTGCCTGATCTAGTTTTCCAGGAGGTATGTCCTCATAACGCCCGGATCCTTTCCCTGAAAGGTACCTGACAAGGGTCTGTTTCGCAAGAGTACATCCCAAGTTTCTTCATGGACTAAAGAAAAGAGAAATTACCGAACGCCCGGTCAGGAACGGATATGATCTCCATTTTGTATGTGGATGATGAGCCTGCCCTGCTCGAGATCGGAAAAGCATTCCTTGAGCAGGACGTCCTGTTCAGCGTTGACATTATTCCCTCTGCACCGGCCGCACTCGCACTCCTCACTACAAAAAAATACGATGCCATCATCTCCGATTACCAGATGCCGGACATGGACGGTATCGAATTTTTAAAGCAGGTAAGAGCGGTGGGAAATACCCTCCCGTTTATCCTTTTTACCGGACGGGGCCGCGAAGAGATTGTGATCCAGGCACTGAACGAAGGGGCAGATTTCTATCTCCAGAAAGGCGGAGATCCCCTCTCTCAATTCACCGAACTCGCGCACAAAACCCGGCATGCCGTCAAGAAAAGATGGGACGAGGCCAGTATTCGCGATCATGAGCGTCGTGAAGCAGATATCATCAATTTCCTGCCCGATGCGACCTTTGCCATCGATAAATCAGGAACCGTCATCTTCTGGAACCAGGCAATGGAGGAGATGACCAGGGTACTGGCATCGGAAATTATCGGAAAAGATAATTCTGAATATGCGATTGCATTGTACCACGAACGGCGCCCGCTGCTCATCGACCTCATCATGGCCCCCAATGAACCGTGCGAGAAAGACCGGTATATCTATACCGCCCGCGACAACCGGATGCTGACTGCCGAAACCACCTTTCAGGGACCTGACGGGACCCCTGTCCATCTCTGGGGGAAGGCCAGCCGTCTTTTTGACGAGAACGGCAATCTCGCTGGTGCAATTGAATCTATCCGGGACATCACCGAACGCAGGAAGGCAGAAGAAGCACTTGCCGATAACCGGCGTATGCTTGATACCCTCATGCACAATCTGCCGGGCATGGTCTACCGGTGCCGTAACGATCCGGACTGGACCCTCGAATTTGTGAGCGGGGGGTGCCGTGATCTCACCGGGTATGATCCTGTGGATCTGATAAACAACCACCTTGTGTCGTTTGGATCCCTCATCGTCCCGGAAGAAAGGCAGTATATATACGATGAAATCCAGAAATCTGTCGAGAGCCTGCACCCGTTCCAGCTCGAATACAGGATCACCGATAAGACCGGCCGGATACGGTGGGTCTGGGAGCAGGGGCGGGGTGTCTTCAATACCGAAAACGAACTTGTGGCGCTTGAAGGATATATCACCGATAGCAGCGAGAACAAGCAGGCATCAGACGCACTTCGCCAGGCAAACAGGAACCTCAACATCCTGTACGGTATAACGCGGCATGATATCAACAACCAGATCCTGGCCCTGAATAGTTTTATCGATTTACTCCATGAGAAAACCCCGGATCCAGCACTTGACTACTATTTTACCTGGATCCTGCAATCGATTGCCCGTATTTCTACCATGATCCGGTTCACCAAAGAATATGAATCGATCGGCATCACCGCTCCCGCCTGGCAGGATCCACGCACGGTTGTGGATACTGCGATACAACAGGCCCCGCTCGGGAAGATCCCGGTAAAAAACGATCTACCTGCCGGAACTGAAATATTTGCCGACCCGATGATTGTCAAAGTCTTCTATAACCTCATGGATAACGCCGTACGATATGGGGGGAAGATTACCGCCATCCGGTTCTTCCTGGAACCCCGGGATGGCGATCATATCCTCGTATGCGAAGACGACGGATTTGGCATCCCGTGCGGGGATAAGGAAAAGATTTTCAACCGGGGTTTTGGGAAGAACACCGGCCTGGGGCTTTTCCTCGCCCGCGAGATCCTGTCCATCACCGGCCTTACCATCACGGAAACCGGTGAAACGGGGCTGGGTGCACGGTTTGAGATAACCATACCCCCCGGGGTATTCCGGCTTTGTGAAGTGCAGTGAGATCCTGATTTGCCA
>JBAZHU010000131.1:0-5058 GCA_041652215.1 Methanoregula sp.
ACAAGTACAGTCTCCTGAGTTCGGGGGGGACCGGCAAAGCGCTTGCAGAGGCCGGCGTCCCGTTTACCGAAGTATCAAGTTACACTGGTTTTCCCGAGATGATGGACGGCAGGGTAAAGACTCTCCACCCCAAAGTCCACGGGGGTTTGCTGGGCCGGCGCCAGATTGACGATGCGGTGATGGCAAAATACGGCATTAACCGAATAGATCTTCTCATAGTTAACCTGTACCCGTTCGAGAAAATGTCAAGGCAGTCCATGGCACTGGACAAACTGATCGAATATATCGATGTTGGCGGGCCGGCAATGATACGAGCTGCGGCAAAGAATTTCAAGGATGTCACGGTTGTTGTTGACCCGACCGATTATACGGCAGTGATTAAAACAGTCAGCGGCACGGGTTTCACGCCAGAGCAGCGGCTCATATTTGCGAAGAAAGCGTTTGCCCGGACTGCGGCCTACGATGCAGCCATCAGCAATTACCTGTCCAATATGGATATGGCATTCCCGCACACCTTATCTGTCCAGTTTACCCACGGGAGAATGCTCCGGTACGGAGAGAATCCACACCAGCAGGCAGCCGTGTACGGCACCACCGGTATTGCCGGCGCAGAGCCGTTACAGGGCAAGCAGATGTCGTACAATAATTATCTTGATGTCAATGCCGGTACCGCCCTTCTGCAGGAATTCGGGGAGCCTGCGGCCGTCATCGTCAAGCACAATAATCCCTGCGGCGTTTCGATAGGGACGGATATCCTTGATGCCTACCTGAGCGCCCGTGAGGTAGACCCGGCATCAGCCTATGGCTCTGTCGTATCGCTCAACCGCGAAGTTGATAAAAAACTTGCAGAGGCAATTGACTCCACCTTTGTTGAAGTTGTTGTCGCTCCATCGTTTACAAAGGAAGCGCTCGACACGATGAAAAAGAAGGAGAATATGCGAGTGCTCATCCTTCCAGAGCGTGTAAATGCCGATGAATTGCGCACTATTGATGGTGGTATCCTTGTCCAGCGAACACCCCCCTACAAAGAGAACTGGAAGGTAATCACCGACCGCGACCCGACAACCGATGAGATGTCTGCACTCCGGATCGCATGGAAAGTCTGCAAGCACACGAAAAGCAACACGATCATCTTTGCCGACCAGAAGCATACCCTTGGCATCGGTGCCGGACAGATGAGCCGGGTCGATTCGGCAAAGATCGCGATCGAGAAAGCCTGTGCCCCGCTGGCAGGATCTGCTGTTGCTTCCGATGCATTCCTCCCCTTCCCGGATACTCTTGAGGTTGCGGCAAAGGCCGGTGCCACTGCTCTTGTCCAGCCCGGCGGATCCATACGGGACAAGGAGGTTATTGAAGCGGCGGACAAGCTCAACATGGCGATGGTTTTTACCGGCGTGCGGTACTTCCGGCACTGACAAAATTACCGGTATTTTTCTTTTTTAGCCCGAATTTTAGGATAGATATATATTCTGCGAAGTTTTGATAATTACTTAAATTGTTTGTGGCAGAACAGTCACGGATGGTTTAACTGCATTTGTGTGGTGAAGGAAAAATGGATTACGGAAATGTACTTGGCGAAGCCTTCGGCTACGCAAAGGGAGGCCTTGTCGGAAAATGGATGAAGTGGATCCTCCTGATCGTCCTTGAGATCCTGCCGGCAATACCGATCATTGCATGGGCACTTGTGTTCGTCGGCTCCATGGTGAGCGGCGGGACACCGGACTTCCTGTCGCTCATCGGGGGGTTTGTCGTTGCATTCATCATCGCGGTTCTGCTCGGAGCCTTCTATGAGGGGTATATGCTCAAGATCCTCCGGGGCGACAAACCGTTACCGGAGGTCACCGATCTCGGCAAGCTCTTTGTTGACGGCATCAAGTACCTGGTCATCGAGATCATCTACATGATCCCGGTCTTTATCGTCCTTGTTGCAGTTGTCGGGGCGGTTGCCATGACGGCAATCGCCAAGGGCATCACCAACCCCGAGACCCTGGCGGCAGCAGTCATGGGCCCGGCCCTTGTCGGCCTCCTCATTGCGGTCATCCTTGCGATCATCCTGGGCATCCTCGCGGTTATCGGCGTTGTCCGCTTTGCCCGGACCGGGAAGATGGGAGAAGCATTTAACTTCGGTGAGATCTTCTCCATCATTGGCAAGATCGGCTGGGGTACTTATATCCTTGCCTTGATCCTCCTTGTCGTGATCTTTGGGATAATTTACGTTGTCCTCGGGCTCATCCCGATTGTCGGGGCCATCATCGAGCTCATCATCGGCCCGTTCCTCATGGTCTTTGCAGCACGGTACATCTGCCAGATCTACGACAGCACCGGGACGGCATAATTTTTTTCATTGTACTTTTTTCAAACGACCGTTTTACCGAACCGTTTTTTTGAGAAATTCTTTTATCTGCGACCTTCAAACGGTAAGAGAAAACGCGTGGAGACAGAATATGAGTTTTGGAATAATGCTTGGTGATTCATTTTCCTTTGCAAAAGACGGCGTAGTAAAAGACGGGAAGCGCTGGCTGCTGTTGATCGCAAGCCTGATCATCTTCCCGCTGATCCTCGGGTACCTTGTCCGGATCTACTGTGGTGAAACACCGGCGCCCGCACTTAAGGAATGGTGGAGTATGTTTGTCGACGGGCTTAAGCTGCTCGCGGTCTGCATTGTCTATGCACTGCCGGTCATCCTGCTCGCTATTGCGGCGTTTCTCCCGCTCATCTCGGCATTTATCTCTTCCGGGGCTTTGTCCATGGACTTTACCTCGATGACGGAAACACAGACCGAGCTCTGGCTCTCCGCCCACCCCGAGGTCCTCTCGGCAGCCGGGTTGGTGGTACTCCTCCTTCTGATGACCCTGCTTGTCGGGATCGTTATCACGATCTTCTCATTTATCGGGACAGTGCGGTTTGCCCGGACCGGGCAGATGGGCGAGGCGTTTAATTTCTCGGCAATCCTTTCGCAGATCAAAAGAATGGGCTGGTTCACGTATATTGCCGCCCTCATTGTTATCTGCGTTATTGGGCTGATCTTCGGGATCATCCTGCACCTTTTCTCCCTTGTCCCGGTGGTCGGGGAGTACCTGTTCATCATCGTGGCACTGGTGGCCTACCCGCCGTTTGTCCTGTTTGTCAGCCAGTATGCGGCGCTCGTCTATGAGTGCGGCGAACCTGCACCTGTTCAGGTTCCGACAGCACAACCCTGAAAGGGCATCTCTGATTACACAATCCTTTTTTTATCAGTCGGAACGGTAAGAGGAGTTGTCATATCTGTTCTCCCGAAAGTCTCGTGGATTTGGTTTTCCCATGGATCCGGTTTCGTTCCATATCCCGGTTTTCCGACAAAATGTAAATCTGGTTTCTTAAAAATTGCAGGAAACTATTTTCACCGCCATTTCCGGTTGTTAGTTGATTATCCGAATTACGGATAATTATCCGTAATTCGGATGTACATCCGACAATTATTTTCCCTGTCCGACATGAATTTTTTGTCTGAATCGTTTTTTCCCTGAAATGCCGGATCTCCCGATCCGGTACAGGTTTTTTGGCCGCAAAAAAGATCCGGATTTTTTTTCAAACCGGCAAAAAAGGTACGCAAACAGAGTCCGGGCATCCACCCACGTCTGAAAGAAACTATACTGTAAGAGACCTTTTTACGCGGTAGTATGCCCCCCTCTTGCGCCGCCAGTCCCGTTGGGGATGGGGGAGGTGCGATGACGTGAGGAAGATTCTAGGTAATACGTTGTCATCGCGAAGAGGGGATCCACAACCGTGCGGTGGCGGACCACCCGGGAGCATCTGAAATGGTTTGGGGATCTCAACAGGGCAAACAACAGAGCAAAAAATAATTTGTTTTTTGCAAGCGCGAAGAAGATCTTTATCCCTGATTATCTGTCACTGCTGCAAATACTGCGCCTTTCAATCTGCCGGATTATCTCTGCACAGCGCCAAGGTTTGCCTGTTCTACGGTCTTTGCATACCGGGCAAGGACGCCGGTCAGCGGTTTTCTTACCGGCTTCCACGAGGCTTTCCGTGATTCAAGTGTAGGCGTATCAATCTGGAGATCGATCTTCTTGGTAAAGAGATCGACTTCAATACTATCTCCATCGCGCACAAATGCGATAGGCCCGCCGACTGCAGCTTCCGGTGCCACATGCCCGATGCACGGCCCCCGGGTGCCTCCTGAAAAGCGTCCGTCCGTGATGAGCACCACTTTTTTATAACCCACACCCATCAGGGCCGATGTTGCAGAGAGCATCTCCGGCATGCCCGGCGCTCCCCGGGGACCTTCGTTTCGGATAATCACGACATCGCCCTCTTTGACCTGGCGGGAGAGGATAGCAGCCATTGCCGGTTCTTCGCCATCGAAGACGCGCGCAGGGCCCGTGTGTTTCCACATCTCTTTTGGAACCGCCGCACACTTGACGACTGCCCCGTCAGGTGCCAGTGACCCAAAGAGGATCTTAAGACCGCCGGCCGGGCTCACCGGAGCCTCGGGACTTTTGATGACCTCTTCGTTCTTTATCACTGCTTCATGTGCGATCTGGTGAATAGTCTTCCCCGAAATTGTCGGGACATTATCCAGGTATTTTTCCAGGCGCTTCATGACTGCCGGGATTCCCCCGGCCCGGTACAGGGTCTGCATCGAATGGGGGCCGGAAGGCTGCATGTAACATATATGGGGAATCTCTTCAGCAATCCGATTAAAATCCGCAAGCGTGAGCGGGATCCCGGCTTCGGTGGCAATTGCCATGAGATGAAGTACGGTATTCGTTGAACCACCAAGCGCCATGTCCATGCGGATCGCATTTTCGAGGCTCTTTTTGGTGACAATGTCGCGTGGCGTTACCTTCCTGTTTACGATCGAAACGACCGCCTCGCCACTCTCCCGGGCAATCCGCAGTTTTGCTGCATCAACGGCAGGAATCGCAGCGCAGCCGGGCAGGGACATCCCCATGGTCTCGGTCATGCAGGCCATCGTGTTTGCGGTATAGAGTCCCTGGCAGCTGCCGCAGCCGGGCATGGCGCAGCACTCAAGGTCTTCTAAGGCCTCCTCGCTCATGC
>JBAZHU010000132.1:0-5031 GCA_041652215.1 Methanoregula sp.
CCGGATCCAATCTGGAGCAGATCCTGGTTCCCTTTGGCCAAAGGGGCCCGATTCAGCATTTTCAGGAGCTGGGCTGATTTTCCCTGCGGGTAACACCGCTGGACTGATGGGCGGGGGTCACAAAAAAAGGCCTGCCAAATCGCAATACGTGGCTCCGGAAGGCATTATATGCGCCCCGGATTACGGCATTTCTGGCAAATAGGGCACGCAGCAGGGCCGGTTTCCCGTCGGAGAGGGGTTTTTCCGACAGTGGCAGATAAGTGCGTTTCCTGCTGCGCAAGGGTTCATCCAGGAATTTCCTTAAAAAAAGTTCAGGATTTTTTTATAAGGACTTTTCCCGCGGAAAATGCTGCACCGGCGACTCCACCCGGTTTCCGGTACGAATGATCGGCCAGGAGCAATGGATCAATCTTTTTTCATCGGGACTGGCAGGAGGGAATGAAGAGTTTTTGGAAACGCGGCGGTAAAAAAACAGTGGATTGTTCTACCCGTCAGGGAATGGCAGCGGTGGGTTGTGCCGCGTGGTGCCGGTTAAAGAGGAACCGGATCAAAAAGCCAATGACCAGCACCGGTACTGCCGCCGCCACCGCGATAGTCGCCCATGTCCCGGACGTGAGTGGCACGGTGCCAAAGACCGCCCCGCCGTACTGGATGATGATGACCTGAACAAGCACAATCGCGCCCATGACAACAAAAAAAGTCGGGTTGCCCTTAAAAAATTCCGGCATCTTCCCATCCATTGCCCGGCAATTGAAGCCGTTAAAGACTGCCGCCATAATAAATGCGGCAAAGAAGACCGTGCCGATCTCCGCATCGGTCTCTCCCCCCAAAAAGCCGGTGCCGAGCTGGACCAGGCCGCCGATAATCAGGAATGCACTGGTGACGAGGATTGAGACCCACATAAAGGGCGTGATGATTGGCGCGTCGCGCGGGACCGGCTGACGGCCGAGCAGCCCGCAGTGCGGCGCCTCCGAGCAGAGGGCAAATGCGGCGAGTGTATCCATGATGATGTTGATCCAGAGAAGTTCGATAATGGTAAATGGCTCCGGGTAACCGAGCAGCGGCGCGATAAATACGAGGATACATGCGCAGACATTGATGGTGAGCTGGAAGAGGAGGAAGCGCTGGATGTTCTCGTACAGCGACCGGCCCCACCATACTGCACTCGTGATCGAGGCAAAAGAATCGTCGAGCAGGATGATGTCGCTTGCCTCCCGTGCAACTTCCGTCCCGGCAATACCCATGGCGAGCCCCACGTCCGCGTGCTTAAGCGCAGGGGCATCGTTTGTACCGTCGCCGGTCACCGCAACAACCGCACCGGCTTTCTGGAGGGCCTGCACAAGCAGGAGTTTGTCCATGGGTTCGGCGCGGGCCATCACGTCGAGTTTTTTTGCTGCCCCGACCTGGTTGTCCGCCGAAAGCGTCCGGAACTCTTTTCCGGTCATGACCGTCCCGCCACGGATGATACCGGCTTCACGGGCAATAGCCTGTGCGGTCTCCGGGTTATCCCCGGTGACCATCCGGACCCGGATACCGGCGCGCTGGCAGCAGGCCACGGATTTGGCAATATCGTCCCGCAGTGGATCGCGGATGCCGACGTATCCGTCCCAGGAAAGACCGGTCTCGCGCTCGTCGTCTCCGGTGATCTCCCGGTGGGCAAATGCGAGCGTCCGCATTGCGCGGGATGCAAGGACGCTCACACCTGAAAGATCGGGCGTGGTTGCGCAGAGGCCGGACAGGATCTCCGGCGCTCCCTTGACCAGGAGGAACCGGCGGCCGCTAAGTTCCACCACGGTCGACATCCGCTTTCGGTTCCCGTCAAACAGGTACTGCCGGGCCGCCGGATGCTCTGTTCGCAGGTGCCGGTAATCAATGGAATTGACCCGGAGCCAGCGCAACAGAGCTCCTTCCGTGGAGTTCCCGATCACGGCAACCCGGCCGTCCTCCCGTTCTTCGAGATATGCGGTCCCGTTCACCGCGGCATTGAGCGTGATCCACTCTGCGGGAGTTGCCGGGATCGTTTTCGTCCCCTTTGTCGGGGCGGTTACGGACGCTTCGGCCACTTCCATCTGGTTTTTCGTGAGCGTCCCGGTCTTGTCGGTGCAGACCGAGGTTGCCGAGCCGATGGTCTCACAGGCAATCATGCGCCGCACGAGGCAGTTGGCCCGGGTCATCTTGCGCATGGCAAGGGAAAGAGAGAGCGCGACACTCATCGGCAATCCTTCCGGCACGGCAGCAACCACGATTACGACTGCGAGCATGAAATAATCGAGCAGGTGATGGGCGCTTGCGAGGTCAAAGCCCGTGAGGTCGCCGAGAAGGATGCCCCGGAGGATAAGGGTGCCGCAGATAAGGGCAGCCATTACGTAACCGAATTTCGAGATAAGCCCGGCAAGGTCTTCGAGCTTGGCTTCAAGCGGGGTTTTTGTAGCATGATCGATCCCGAGTGTTGCAGCGATCACGCCCATCTCGGCAGAATCGCCAACCGCGCCGGTGAGCATCTGCCCCTTGCCTGCGGTCACAAAACTTCCTTTGAGGACTTTTGCCCCGGTCTCTTTTACGGACGGCTCGCTCTCGCCGGTAAATGCGGATTCATCGCAGCAGAGTTCGTCAGATACAACGAGCCAGCCGTCTGCCGGGATTGCATCTCCGGCCTCAAGGATAATCCGGTCGCCAAAAACGATCTCGCGGGAGGGTAGTGCGGTCGGGTTACCGTCCCTGATGACCTTGATTACCATCTCATCGCGGCGGGCATTGAGAATATCGAATTCCCTGCTGCTGTGGTATTCATTGTAAAACGAGATCCCGGTGGCAAGCAGGATTGCAATGATGATCCCGACCGTATCCAGAATCCCGCTTCCCTCAATAACCGAGACGATTGCGGAGATGGTGACGGCAAAAATAAGAATTTTGATAATCGGGTCGTCGAAATTTTTCAGGTATTGTTTCCAGAGCGGTTCCCGTTCGGGTGGCGTCATAACGTTGGCGCCATATTTTTTCCGGCTTTCCTCTACAAGTACGGACGAGAGCCCGTCCTCCCCGGCATATTCCCTGATCTCATCAAGCGTGAGCATTGGTATGGTCTCTTGCAGGGAGGCTGAGCCGCCCCGGATGCAGGATAGTATTGGTGCCCCGGGACTATAACACCCTATTATGGCCTGTGTTTTCCTGCCACTGTACAGCAGCAGGTGTTTTTGCCGGTCCCTGTAGGGATACACCGGTGAGGTTCCAGAATAATCACCTGCGAAAAAAAGACCGGTTAGTACCCGGTAGCATAGTACCAGCCGTTCTTGCTCTGGACATGCACTGGTACCGAGAACAACCGACCGATCTTCTCATCGGTAAGCATCGCATCCTTTTTCCCGTCGCCACACACTCTGCCCCCGCTCATCATGACAACCCGTGAGATTTCCGGGATGATGTCGTGCAGATTGTGCGTGACGAGAATGATACCGGTCCCCGACTGCGCGATCTTCCGTATTATTTCGCGGAACGTGTGGAGGCTGTGAAGGTCGAGACTGTTAGTCGGCTCATCAAGGATGAGGGTGGCAGGATCAAAAACCAGCGCCCGCCCGATCAGGAAACGCCGGGCCTCTCCGGAAGACAGGGTATTCATGGGCCGGTCGCTGAGCCGATCGATTTCGAGGAACCGGAGGATCTCACCGGTCTTTTCTTCCATTTCCCGGGTTACAACCCGGTTGAAGAGCCCGACACTTGAAAAAAAACCGGAGATGACGACTTCCCTTCCGGTGATCTCCCGGGTGAACGTGTACTGGAGATCGTTTGAAACGATGCCGATCGATGACCTGAGGTCAAAAACATCCCAGGCCTCTTTTCCCCGGACTCTGAACGTCACAGGTCCGTCGGTCATGACCGGGTAATACTCGCGGGTGATGGCTTTTATGAGCGACGATTTTCCCGCGCCGTTTGGTCCGAGGATGGCCACGTTTTCGCCATCGGAAATTTCGAGCGTGACGGCATCGAGTACCCGTTTGTCGCCCCGGATAACCGATACATTCGCGAATTCCAGCAGGGAGCAAAGGTTTTTTCCTGCATGTGCGGCGCGTGCTGTCATG
Organism: Methanoregula sp.; assembly: GCA_041652215.1. Classification (GTDB taxonomy): domain Archaea; phylum Halobacteriota; class Methanomicrobia; order Methanomicrobiales; family Methanospirillaceae; genus Methanoregula. The sequence continues at coordinate 4,077 of JBAZHU010000132.1, forward strand.
GTGTCACAGAAGTATGAGCAGTATTTCCTGCTAATGGCTGATATCCATTCGCAAAAACAGGTTTTCCCCCCATGATTTTCTGTTTATTGTGTACCACCGGAAGGACTATCTGGGGCGGGTTTTAAGCGTATCATATGCCAGATCACCCACCCCGTCCTGTTGGGGCAGGACAGGAATTCATGGAGCGGACCAAATACCAGTACCTTGGCCGGTCGGACCAGGCAAAAGGCCTGACCCAGCCGGCGCTTGAATTCCCGGCGGATCCGGACCTGCCGGTTTTTGATCTTCCAAAACCGTCCGCGCTCGTAATCCCACCCCTTGATCTCCGTGAGGCAATCGAGCGCCGGCACAGTGTCAGGTCATATGCAAAAGAGCCGTTCTCCCTTACCGAACTCTCCTTTTTACTCTGGTGCACGCAGGGAGTAAAGAGCGTGCACGATTCACAGGCCACCTTCCGTACCGTTCCCTCAGCCGGGGCGCGTCATGCCTTCGAGACGTACCTGCTTGTCAATGATGTGGAGGATCTTGAACCGGGCATATACCGGTACCTCGCCCTCACCCACCGGCTCAGCCTGGTAAAAACAGATTCGACGCTTCATATCGATATCGCTCATGCCTGTCTCGATCAGGAATTTATCATGCGGTGTGGCGTCGCGTTTCTCTGGACGGCAGTTCCGTACCGGATGACGTGGCGGTACGGGGAGCGCGGGTACCGTGACCTGCACCTTGATGCCGGCCATGTCTGCCAGAACCTGTATCTCGCGGCAGAAGCGGTGAACTGCGGGGTCTGTGCGATAGCCGCTTTCGATGACGATGCGATGGCAAAAATTCTTGGGATTGACGGGACCAATCAGTTTTTGATCTATCTTGCGACCGTGGGGAAGTATAGACAGGGTTCTGAATAAACAGGAGTTACCCGCCCGTTTCCCGATTAATTAAAAGCAGAAATCCCGAA
>JBAZHU010000133.1:0-4883 GCA_041652215.1 Methanoregula sp.
CATTGAGGCAGTCCGTATCCAGTTCAAGAACCCGGCCATCATGGCAGGCACCCAGAAGCCCGACTATGCAGCAGTCATCGATATCACAACCCAGGGTGCGCTCAGGAACATGGTCCTCCCCGGTATCCTGGTGATCGGGTTCCCGATCTTCATCGGTGTCACCATGAGACACGAGGCCCTCGCCGGCTTCCTCATGGTCGCAACCATCACCGGCATTCTCCTTGCCCTGATCCTCAATAACAGCGGCGGTGCATGGGACAATGCCAAGAAATTCATTGAAACCGGTGCACACGGCGGCAAGGGCAGCGAAGCCCACAAGGCAGCAGTCATCGGCGACACGCTCGGCGATCCGTTCAAGGATACCGCCGGCCCGTCGCTCCACGTGCTCATCAAGCTCCTTGCGACCTTAACGCTCGTGCTTGCTCCGCTCTTCATTTAAAAAAATACCAGAATACCTTTTTTTAGTATTTTATCCCGTTCCCGTGATCCTTGCCGGCATCGTGATAGAAAAAATAGTACAAAACCGCTCTTCCCGTGAATGGGCTGGACCGGGTACGCCGATCACGCGGAAGGCAAAAGGCCACGGTTATATCAACGAAGGTGACGGGGCCGTATCCTTTTAGCCGGGTGACGGCCCGAACATCCCGGCCGGCACATGGATAACGAACCGTGCCCCGCTTCCATATTCACCGGTTTCCCGGATGGAAAGATCGGTAATGGAGAGGATTTCCTGTACCAGGTAGAGCCCAAGACCTGTATGCGAGCCAAATCCTTTTTCAAATATTTTCTGTTTCTCTTCGGGGAGAATCCCTTTCCCGTCATCGGCAACAACGATATCGGCCCCTTCAGGAGTTATTGCCCCGCTTACCACGATCTTCTTTACCGTCTTCCCGTGCATCCGGGCATTTTCAAAAAGGTTGTAAAATACCAGTTTCAGGAGAGGATCGGCGAAGACCTCAATACCGTTGAGGGACGGATCGACAGAGACCCTCCGGAACCTGTTATCCCGGCACACCGCCTGGACTAATGCAGAGACATTCTGCCAGTTGGGGCTCTGCACACCGATCTCCTCATACTGCTGGGTAAACGAGATCTGGTCGTGGATCACTTCGCTTGACTGGAACGCCCGGTGTACCAGCGACCTGACTGCCGGGTCCGTAATCTTTGTCTCGATCAACCCGATATATCCCTGGAGCCCGGTCAGCTGGTTGAGGATGTCGTGCCGGGTGATGGAAGACAACAGGGTGAGTTTTTTATTCGCTTCGTGCAGGGCCTGCTCCGTGCGCCTGCGGTCGGTGATATCCCTTCCCACCGACTGGTACTCCGTCACCTTCCCGTCCCGGTCAAAAACCGCCCGGTCAGACCACTGCTGCCACCGGATCTCGCCGCCGGGCATACGGATGCGGTGTTCGACCGTCTGCACCGGGTGATCGGGGGTAATCAATGCCATATGCGCTTTGAGAAGCGGGAGATCTTCTCTGGGGATATCCGGTTTAAAACGATGCCCGACAATCTCCTCGCGGGTCTTCCCGAAATACCGGCAGTACGCACTGTTTACGAAAATGTGCGAACCGTCCGGTAAAAACCGGCAGATAAACTCCGTCTGGTCCTCCACAACATTCCGGTACCGCTCCTCGCTCCTCTGGAGTTCCTGCTGGCCTCTTGTCAGCTCGTCGTAATTCTGGCGCAGTTCCTCTTCGGTCGCGGTCAACTGTTCGTAGGCGGCATTCAGTTCTTCGTGGGTTTTTTTCAGTCGTTCCACGGCTTCGTTCTGTTCAGTGATATCCCTGCCGACGGACTGGTATTCGGTAACATGGCCGTCTTTGTCAAAGACCGCCCGATCGCTCCACCGCTGCCATCGCACTTCGCCCGACGGCATGACGATCCGGTGCTCGATCGCCGCAACCGGGTGATCAGGGGTAAACACGGAAAAATGCTGTTTCATCCGTTCCCGGTCCTGATCGGGGATGACCACCCTCTGCGGCTTTCCAAGGCAGGCTTGCGCATCAAGACCAAAGTACCGGCAGTACGCACCGTTGGCAAAGGTAAGCCTGCCATCCGGTAAAAACCGGCAGATAAATTCCGTCTGGTCCTCTACTACGTTCCGGTACCGCTCCTCGCTTCTCAGGAGTTCCTGCTGGTTTTTCGTGAGCTCGTCGTAATTCTGGCGCAGTTCCTCCTCGGTCGCGGTCAGTTGTTCGTAGGCAGCGTTCAGGTCTTCGAAGGTGCTTTTCAGTTTTGTCCCGGTCTCTTTTTGGTCGGTAATATCCCGACCTACCGACTGGTACTCCGTCACCTTCCCGTTGCGGTCGAAAACCGCCCGGTCAGACCACTGCTGCCACCGGATCTCGCCGTTGGGCATACGGATGCGGTGTTCGACCGTCTGCACCGGGTGATCGGGGGTAATCAACGCCATATGCGCTTTGAGGAACGGGAGATCTTCTCTGGGGATATCCGGTTTAAAACGATGCCCGACAATCTCCTCGCGGGTCTTCCCGAAATACCGGCAGTACGCACCGTTCACGAAGATATGCGAACCGTCCGGTAAAAACCGGCAGATAAACTCCGTCTGGTCCTCCACAACATTCCGGTACCGCTCCTCGCTCCTCTGGAGTTCCTGCTGGTTTTTCGTGAGCTCGTCGTAATTCTGGCGCAGTTCCTCTTCGGTCGCGGTCAGTTGTTCGTAGGCGGCATTCAGCTCATCGTAGGTGCTTTTCAGTTTCTCTTCGGCCACTTTTCTCGCGGTGATGTCCCGGATGGATTCAATGGCGCCGATCGCGTTGCCACCGGTATCGCAGAGCGGGGACGCAATCAGCCAGAGATGGGCGCCTTTGCCATCATAAAGTGCCGGGCTGTAGAATTCAGAGATGAGAGCATTCCCCTCCCGGGTCAGGGCCGGATCCGCCGCTGCCGACATGATGCCGGGAGCAAGAACACGATCCACCAGCGGGGCCCTTTTTTCATTAAACCGTGAAAGGACCTGTGCATAATTTTCTGTTCCCAGGATCGCACTGGCAGGTATCCCGGTCATCGTCTCCATCATCCTGTTCCAGGAGATCACCTTATTCTCGTTATTGATGGCGAATGTCGCATCAGGGAGAAAATCGATGAGATTTGCCATCAGCTGCCGGGATTCCTTTAAATCGTCACGCACCCGCTTGCGGTCGAGGGCATGCAGGAGGTTGTATTCAAGTTCGGCAAACTGGGACTTCGGACGCCCACCTTTCTGGAGATAGAAGTCTGCGCCGTTGTTGAGGGCTTCAATGGCGATCTCTTCCCTGCCCCTCCCGGTAAAGAGGACAAACGGGAGATCGGGGTAATGCTGGCGGATGTACCGGAGAAATTCAATGCCGTTTATGGAGGGCATTTCATAATCGGAGATGATACCGTCGTACTTCCCGCATTGGGCCTTATTGATGGCCTCCCCGACGGACTGGACTGTATCGATCCGCAGTTTTCCTGACATTTCAAGAAAGATCTTCGCGAGATCGAGCAGCGCCGGATCGTCGTCGAGATATAACACCGAGAACATCGCGTTACCAGTTATTACTAAGCAACTTAGCCGGGATCTGGTTAAATGCCAACCGATCTGATATGATATAAAAATAGTTTAATATCCGGCCCGCAATCAGTTAGGACGGGATCGCGATCAGCTGCACCCGGACCAGCCGCAGTGCTTGCAGATCCCCTGGTTGCAGCCCTCGCCGAAGTCCAGCGGCTCGTGGCACTCGGGGCAGAGCCGCTGTTCCCCGGTCTTTTTGATATTCCAGTCGGCGAGGGTCGCGATGCTCTGGTTTTTGGCCGAGAGATCGATGCACCGGCCGACCACATCGGCACAGGAGTGGCCTTCCGAGGAGGGGTTCTTGATCGCCGTGATACAGTTCACTTTTGCGAACTGCTTGACAAATTTCCCGTAGGGAACGCCGTTCTGGAGACCGGTGCTGATCGCACGGCCAAGGGCGCTGCTGTTCGCGTCGCACCCCCCGCTCCCGACCGTCCGGATAAAGACCTCCATGGGTTTCCCGTCGAGCAGGTTCACGGTCACGTAGAGGCGGCAGCACCCTGACTGGCAGAGGTATGTCCGGCCGGCCAGTTCTTTGGGCCGGTCGATGGAGAGCGACGGGATCTTCTCCGGCACCGCTCTCATTGCCGATACGGGAGGGGCAACCGGGGCCGGTGTGGCAGCGGGTTCCTTGTCTTTTAAGGCGAGGACAACGTCCTCCCTGCTCCCGGTCCGGTAGATGGTGATCCCCTTGAGGCCGAGCTTCCACGCCATCATGAGCGCTTCCTCGCAGTCCTGTCGTGAAGCCGCGCCGGGCATGTTGATGGTCTTACTTATCGAGGCATGGACGTATTTCTGGAAACTGGCCTGCATCCTGATATGGTCCCGCCACGGGATATCGAGCGCGGTCTTGAAGAGCGTAAGAAATTCTTTTGGCAGCCAGTGCAGGTCCTGGATTGTCCCAACCTCGTGGACATGGGCGATGACCTCCTCGGCCTTCTTCGCCCGCTCGTCGCCGGCAAAACCCATCCCGGACAGGGTGTGCACGAGCGCTTCCTTAAATACCGGGTTCACGATAATAAAGGTCTTGCCCACCGTGTTCTTCCTCGTGTAGGCAAACGAGAAGACCGGCTCGATGCCGCTCGAACACCCGGCAAGAAGCGAGATCGTCCCCGTCGGGGCAACGGTCGTCATTGCAGCGTTCCGGACTTTGAAGTCCTTCCAGATGCTTCCCTGCCATGCCGGGAAAGTTCCCCGTTTTTCGGCACGTTTGTGGGACTCATCGATTGCCGTGTCGGTCACGAGTTTCATGACCTGTTCGGACCAGGCCCGGCCCCCGGCAGAGTCATAGGCAAGCCCGATCATGAGCATCGCGTCGTGG
>JBAZHU010000134.1:0-4848 GCA_041652215.1 Methanoregula sp.
GGTGGCTGCTTGAAGAGTACAAGGACAAGATCCCCGGGAAAAAGTCGGTAGTCGAACGCTATCCCGACGGCGGCATGGTAGTCGAGGTGACCCCGCTGTGAACTTCCGCAACCTTCTCGAACCCCTCTACGAACGGTACCTGAAGATGCAGTGCACGCAGATCCCTGTTCATGTCGCCATCATCCAGGACGGCAACCGGCGGTTTGCAAAAGAGATGGGCATCGATACCGCAAAGGGACACCGGGCAGGCGCGGACAAGACCGAAGAGATGCTCGACTGGGCCCACGAACTGGGCATCCGGTTCATCACCATCTACTCGTTCTCCACGGAGAATTTCAACCGGTCGGAAGACGAGATACGGGAACTCTTCCGGCTTTTTAAAGAAAAGTTCCTCCGCACCATCTCCGATAAGCGGGTGCACCGGTACAGGATCCGCATCCAGATGGTCGGCGACCGGTCGCTCCTTCCCGAAGACCTGCGGAGCGCCGTGGAAGCCGCAGAAGAGGCGACCAAAAATTACGAGGGCTTTACCCTCAACGTCGCGCTTGCCTATGGGGGAAGAAACGAGATCGTCCTTGCCGCGCGGGAGATCGTAACCGACGTCCGCGAGGGCAGGATCAAACCTGCGGCAATCGACGTGCAGATGGTCGAATCCCACCTCCACGAGGGAAAAGGTATCCCGCCGGTCGATCTCATTATCCGGACCGGGAACGATTACCGCACCTCCAACTTCCTGCCGTGGCTTGCAACCGGCCACGAATCCGCCGTCTATTTCTGCGCCCCGTACTGGCCGCTTTTCCGGAAGATCGACCTGCTGCGGGCGATCAGGATCTACGACCAGCGGCTGAACGTAAAAGGGCACTGACGGGATCACGCAACCCTCCCGAAAAAAACCCAATTCGCGTACTATATTTCCCGGAACATACCAGATGGGATAAGAGTGATTGCTATGGGTGCGGGAAAATCAGCAGGAACCGGGTGGCAGCAGACGCCGGTCCTGATACGGTCCGATATTCTTGCCGCCGCAGAGCGGGAGCATCTGGACATCGGCGACGGGTGTAACAGGGCGCTGGCAAATATGCTCGGGATCGAGTATCAGCCCCTTCCAAAAACTGTTTTAAAGGAAAATCCCCGGGTGATAATCGCACCGGATGCCGCACCGGCATCCCGTTCCCTGGCAGCACCCCCGGTCATCAACGCGGAAGATCCCACGATGCCGGGAAAGGTGATGAGGGAGAAAAAAGAGAAGAAAACCCCGGCGGTGACAAAACCGCAGGCTCCCCCTCAGGAACCGATCCTGCCGCACCCTGCGAGCCCCGCACCGTCAGCAGTTCCCGCGAAATCTGTGCCAAAGGCCGGGCAAAAGAAGAAAAAAGAAGACGCCATACAACGGTTCGTGAGTACCCTGCTTGTGCGGGAGACCGAAGAGAGCCCCGATGCGATCATCGCAAAGGACGAACTCTACCAGCGGTTCGAACGCTGGTGCCGGGACCACGATTACCCCACGATCCCCGAACGGAGGGCGTTTACCGTTGCCCTCAAGAACAAGTACGCGCTCGCGGAACGGACCGTGGGCGGCGTCCCGAGCTGGATCAGCATCCGGATAAAATAGTTTTTTATTTTCCGAACCGGCGGATCCGGGACTGGTAATCGCGCAGCACCCGGAGGAAATCCACGCGCCGGAAGTATTTCCAGTTGACATCGGAGAAAAAGAGTTCAGAGTAGACTGACTGCCAGATTAAAAAATCCGTCAGGTGGTCGCCGCCGGTCTTGACCACGATGTCAGGATCGTACCGGAAGGTCAGGCAGGACTCAAGCGTTTTCTCATCGATCTCTGACGGCGCGATCCCGTTTTCCGCCAGCCGGCGGATGCATTCCGTGACCTCCTCCCTCCCGCTCTTCCCTATCGCGACTACGACATCAAGACCGGTGCCCGAAACCTCTTCGGTCGTGCCGTAGTGGAGCACAAGCCGGGCCACAGACGAGATCTTTTTTATGGCCGGGAGGAAACGTTCCAGTTCTTCCGGCGAGAGGTGGTTGATATGGAAGGTCAGGCCCTGGATCGCTGGCGGTTTTATGGTATCTGCCGATATCTCCTGTCGGGCAAGACGGGCATTTAACTCGGAGCACCAGCCGGTTACCTGCACGCATTTTTCAGGTGCCGCAGCCAGATCGGCTCCACTGATCATGAAACAGATATGGCGGGGCAGGACCTGTATCTGCGAGAGAAGCATCCGTTCATAGATCCAGTAAAACATCTGACCTAATCTTTTGGCAGCAGAGGTTAAGAGGATTTACCTCTCCCCTCCCCGTCGGGAGAGCCCTGTCGTGAGACCCTCCGGGACCCGTCTGCCGGCAAAAGTACTTATAAACGTTCTCATGCAATGATCAAACAACAGATGTACTCCTATAAAACCGGGATTCCCCAGATCGATCAGACCACCGGGGGGTTTGATGCGGGAACCAACCTTCTCCTGCTGGCACCCTCGCTCAGTTATGCAGAGCAGTTAGCCTATGCCCTGACAAAACCCCTGCCCGGGGAGTACGCGATCATGCTTTCAACAAACGAGCGCGCCTCGGAAGTGATCGACCAGTTCAAGACCTCCGGTGCCGACAAGCATTTTGTCGGCGTGATCGATGCGATCACCAAAAGCTCGACACCGTCGGTTTCCGATACCGAGCGGTTTATGTTTGTCACGAACCCGACCGATCTCACCGGGATCGGGATCAAGTTTTCCCACATGATCGAGACGATCTTCGACGGGACATTCTCCGGGGAGAGTGACGGGCTTTTCCCGCCACCGATCCGGTTCTGTATCAACTCGGTCTCGACCCTGCTCATGTACCGCAAGCTCGAGGTGCTGTACCAGTTCCTCCACGTGATGACCGCAAAGCTCAAGAAGATCGAGGGATTTGGTATCTACATCCTCAACAGCGAAGCGTTTGACGAGAGGACACTTTCCCTTATCAAGCAGCTCATGACGATCGTTATCGAGGTCAAGGTGGAGCGATCGGACAACTATTTCCGGGTGATGGGTATTCATGGCGTAAACGCAGACTGGCACAAGTTTACGATCAACAAAGGGCAGGTGGTTCTGGCGTTATGATTTCAACCGGGATGTACGGGATAGACGATATGCTGGGCGGGGGGATACCGGAGGGCAGCCGGGTGCTCTACAGCCTTGAGCCGGGGGTCGCCGGGCAGCTTTTTATGATCTCGACATTGTACGAGGCGCTCGAAAAGGGGCAGTCATGCCTCGTGATCATCCCGCACACGACGGTCGATGCCTTCCTGCACGATGTCAAACATATCGGGGGCAGGAGCCTTATCGCAAAGGAACACAAGATCGTCTTTTTGGACAGTGTCGACCGGGAACGGATACAGCGGCAGATCGGCAAAGGGAGTACAGCAGAACAGGAATGGCAGGCGCGGATCAAAAAACTCTGCACTGAAAATAATGTCAGGGTTATCTTCGGGTATTTCGATATGATCTACGAGGATTTTGGCCTGGAAAAAGGCCTGATGCTTTTCTCACAGATCACCTGCCTGCCGGACTCGACCATCATTATCGAACACCTGAACCTGGAAGGAGATTCTCTCCTTGAGTCGTTCGCGGTCAGGAAGTCTTTCGATCTTATCCTTGCGGTCAAATCCTCGTTCAGGCCCCTGCCGCACTTCAATTACTTTACTATCGTGTACACCTCGTGGTCGCCCCATCTGAGGCGTTCGGTGCCTTTCCTTGTCAAGAACGGCCATATTGTTCCCTATATCCCCAAGATCGTGGTGACCGGGCCGCCCGGTTCCGGCAAGTCCCGGTTCGTGACAAACGCTACGGAACTGGGAATGTCTGTCGACAGGGCGGGCCCTGGTGGTGAAGTAACGACCGTGGCCATGGACTTTGGCTGGCTGCACTGGAAGGACTTCGACATTACCCTTTACGGCACCCCCGGACAGCCCCGGTTCGACCCCATGCTCCCGATGATCCTCCATAATGCGATGGGCGTCGTTTTACTGGTGGATGCAACAGACCCTGAGCATCTCACGCGGGCCCGGCACCTCTATACAACAATTGCAAAACTCCATGTGCCGATCGTTGTTGCAGCCAATAAAAAAGACCTGCCGGGATTCATGAGCGAAGAGGAGATCCGCAAAGGGATCGGCATCGGTAAGAATATCCCGGTGTTTTCTATCTCCGCACTGCAGAAAGACGACGTGCGGGAAGTCCTCGAATCGCTGGTGGATTCGATTACCCGGTTCATCTACTGATATGTGCACGGGGATACCCCGGCAAAAGACGGCGGTATCTTCTGATCGTTAAATGGAGAAGCCCGAACATGCTCACCTTTATCGGCCTTGGCCTTTACGACAAGGAGGATGTCTCGGAGAAGGGACGTTCCCTTATCCGGAGCGCGGATCACGTTTTTCTTGAAGGATACACGTCCCGGCTCATGGGGACAACCCGGGAAGAACTCGAAGCGTTCTACAAAAAACCAATCCGGCTGCTCATGCGGGCCGATGTGGAGCAGCACCCGGATGAACTCCTCGACTGCGCTGCAACAGGAAATACGGTTTTTCTCTGCGCCGGCGACCCGATGGTCTCGACCACTCATGCGGATCTCCGGATCCGTGCGGCAGACCGGGGCATTCCTACCGCAATCGTCCACGGGGCTTCGATCGTTAGCGCAGTCTGCGGGCTTTCGGGGCTCCAGAACTACCGGTTCGGGAAATCCTGCTCGGTACCGTTCCCTCAGGCACACTGGTCCCCCACATCGCCGATGGACGTGATTATAGAAAACCAGAAACTCCGGCTGCACACGCTCGTGTACCTGGATATCCAGGACACCGGT
>JBAZHU010000135.1:0-4777 GCA_041652215.1 Methanoregula sp.
CACGACAATTATTGTCTTTGCCGCACTGGCCTTTGTCTTTAAATCCCTCAACATCTTCGACATGGTCGCAGCTGAGGCCACTGCCGGAATCCCCGTCAGCCCAACCCTGATCCTGATCGGGATCTCACTGTTTATTATCCTGATTGTCGAGACCTCGCGCCTCCCGGTCGACAACCCGGAGACCCATCTTGAACTGACCATGATCCACGAGGGGATGATCCTCGAACAGTCCGGCAGGAACCTTGCCCTCATGGAACTGACGGCAGCGATCAAGCAGACACTCTTAATGGCACTTCTTATCAACCTCCTCTTCCCGTGGGGCCTGGCGACCACGCTCTCCTTTGCCGCCGTAGCGGTCGCAATCTGCCTCTTTGCGGTAAAAGGCGTCATCCTCTCGCTTGTAATCGGGCTCTTTGAATCATCCATGGCAAAAATGCGGTTCTTCCGGCTGCCCAGCCTCTTTATGATGGCATTCTTCTTCTCGACCCTGACGATTATCATCGAGGTGTTCGCATGACCGACCCCGCGTTTTTTGACGGTATTATCAAGATCCTGTTTGTCTGCGTCATCATTACAGCCGCATATATCATCACGACAAAAAACCTCATCTCGCTTGTCAGGGTCTACGCGCTCCAGTCGCTCACGCTCGTTCTTATCGCGCTCGCGCTTTACTGGTATGAAGGGACGGGCATTCTTCTCTTCATCGCGCTCATCACGCTGGTCTTCAAGGTGATCGTCATCCCGTACTTCATTGCAACGGTCCAGGAAAAGATCCGGATAAAACGGGATATCGAATTCCATTTCCTGAGCCCGACAAGCTCGCTTTTGATCTCGCTTGCGCTGATGCTCATCATCTATATCGCGCTCTCCCGTATCCTCGGGGATACCCTGGCAAAAGGGAGCATCGGGAGTCCTTTCTTCTTTGGCGCGGTGATCGGGATCTCCCTTGTACTGATGGGCATGATGGTGACGTTCTCCCGGAAAAAGGCAATCACAAAAGTGCTCGGGTATCTCTCGATGGAAAACGGGGTACTTCTCTTTGGCCTCTTTGCGACAGAACTCCCGTTTATCATCGAGTTTCTCATCATCATCGATCTCGTCATCCTCATCCTCCTGACCACCATCCTTACGGTGGGTATCGATTCGACGCTTGAGGAGTACCACAACCGGCTCCACCGGTTCTATCTCTGGGAAGAGCAGGAGGAGTCGCCATGATTATCCTCGCTTATGTGCTGTGCGCAGTTCTGGCACTCATCATTGTCGCCATCAGCCGCACCCACCGGCAGATGAACATGGCCGCAATCGGCCTCGGGTTACTCTACAGCGCGATCACCGGGTACATTCTCCTGTACGTGCAGGTGCCGGCCGACACCTTCATGGTCGGCAGCGGGTACTTCTTCATCGACCATCTCGGGCTCTTCGAAGTGCTGGTCGCAACCGTCGTCTTCACGCTTGCCGCCGTGTATGCCCGGGGGTATGTCGAAAACCTGCTCTCAAGCGGGGAACTGGAAACCGGGAGCCTGAAACTCTTCTATGCCGCGTGGTGCCTGCTCGAACTGGTCATCGTCCTTGCATTTTTCTCGGACAACCTCGCGCTCTTCTGGATCTTTGCCGAAATGACGACGATCATATCTGCAATGCTTATTGCCGTTCTCTCGGCAAAAGAGAACATCGACGCTGCGCTCAAGTACATCTTTGTCGCGTCGGTCGCGATGCTCTTTTCTTTTGTCGGCCTCATCTTCCTCTTTGAGATTTCGCGCTCCACGCTCGGCACCGGCACCCTGAACTGGACGGCCTTAATGCAGCACGCTTCCGCATTTCCCCCGGGAATGATGATCGCCGCGTTCGCGCTCATCTTTATCGGGTTTGCCGCAAAGTCCGGCATCTTCCCGTTCCACACGTGGCTTCCCGAAGCCCATGCAAAAGCGCCCTCTGCGGTAAGCGCCGTTTTATCAGGGGTACTCTTAAATGTCGGTATCTACGGCATCATCCGGGTCTTTGCCATCGTGCACCAGACATCCGCATTTACCACCATCACCCCCCTCGTCCTGCTCTTTGGTATCCTCTCGATCGCCATAGCCGCGATCTCCATGCTGCCGGAGAAGAACCTCAAGAAACTGATCGCGTTTTCGAGCATCGAGAACATGGGCATCCTGCTTGTCGGTCTGGCCGTTGCCACACCGCTCGCAATCTTCTGGGTGCTCTTCCACGTAATGGCACATTCGTTTACCAAGGCCTCGCTCTTTCTGTCGGCCGGCATCCTGCACCGGCAGTACAGGAGCCACCTCTCGGCCGATGCGCCCGATGACATCCGCGATGTGTTCCGGTTCCAGCCGCTTGCCGCATGGGGGCTCATTCTCGGGGGACTTGCAATCATCGGCATGCCGCCGTTCATGGTGTTCTTCTCAAAATTCTTCATCCTGCTCAGTCTGGGATCCCTTTCCCCCTGGGTGCTGGCGCTCGTCCTTGTCCTCATCTTTATTGCCACAGCCGCTATCGGATACTTTGTGATCACCGCGTTTACCCGCGTGACCCCGCCGGGCGAACACGTTGATCTCGTGCCCTACCAGACGCCGATGAGCATGAAGGCACCCATTGTGATCCTGCTTGCACTCATCCTCGTTCTCGGCATCATGTTCCCGGCCGGAGGGTGCACGTTTATCAGCCAGATCGTAACGGAGCTGATGTTCTAAATGCCACAGGTAATGCCAGAGGACGATGCCGCAACCGGGGCTGTCCGCAAGTTGTTCGGTGCTGCCGCGGTGGCCCGGATTACATACGGGTGTCACCGGGAATGTTCCGTTGACGTGAGCGAGCCGGAATTTGCCCTGGCGATTCCCTGGCTGGCATCCCGCAAATTTGTCCTGATAAGCCTGTTCTGTGTCGAAGGCTTCAGGGAGGGGGCAGGACATTCGCTCCTCTCTATCTTCGAGCGAAAAGGCAGCATCCTGATCCTTGTCCGGAATATCACCGGTAAGCGGGCGATGTCCATTGCCACCGTCTTTCCCTCCGCCACCTGGCCGGAGCGGGAGTGCCGGGACGGGTTCGGGATCGAATTCGACGGCGCGTTTGACACCCGGCGGCTTCTCCTGCATGAGATCTACCCGGCAGGGTTCCACCCCCTGGAAAAATTGGTTCCCGATACGCCGGTCACGACAAATGATAACGTCAGCACGGCCGACGAGTACCCGTTCCGGAAGGTGAGCGGCGAAGGAGTCTACCAGGTGCCGGTCGGGCCGGTACATGCCGGCATCATCGAACCCGGCCATTTCCGGTTCAGCGTGATCGGGGAGACGGTCTTCAACCTCGAGATCCGGATGTTCTACACGCACCGGGGGATCGAGAAACTCGCCGAGGGAAAAGATCCCCGTGACTGCACGAAGATCGCAGAAGCGGTAAGCGGCGATGAATCGGTGGCAAATGCGGCCGCATTCTGCATGGCGGTCGAACGGCTCTCGGAAATCACGGTGCCCGACCGTGCCTGGTACCTGAGGACGATCCTCTGCGAGTCGGAACGGATCTGCTCGCATCTCGGCGACCTGGGTGGAATGCTCACCGATGTCGCGTTTCCCCTTGGCGCCAGCCAGTTTGCGGTGCTGCGCGAAGAGATGTTCCGTGAGAACGAGAAACTCACCGGCTCCCGGTTCCTGCGGGGGCAGCTCTGTATCGGCGGTGTCAACCGGGATATCCCCGCAGATGCACTCGCCGGATTCCGGGCATTCCTCGTGCAGTTCAGGAAACAGTATAAGGTCGGGCTTTCTATTGTGCTTTCGACCCCCTCTGTAATCGACCGGTTCTCGCAGACCGGGATTATCAGAAAACCCCTGCTGCGCCCGCTCAATATTACCGGCCCTGCCGCACGAGCATCGGGTGGCGGGGTTGATGTCCGGGTAAACCACCCGTACGGGATATATGACCGGTTTGCCCCAAAACCACAACCCCTCAAAGACGGGGATGTCCTTGCCCGGTTCACGGTCAAGGCTGCGGAGATCATGGACTCGCTCGATCTGATAAATGAGGTTCTCGGTGCGATACCGGACGGGGCAACACGCAGCGACGAGCCGATCCGGGACGGTTATGCGCTTGCGCTTCTGGAATCGGCACGGGGACAGAACCTCTGCTGGGTCCGGGTGCAGGACGGGAAGATCAGCCGGTACAAGGTCAGGACGGCCTCGTACTGCAACTGGCTTGCCATCGAACACGCGGTACCGGGGAATATTATCGCCGATTTCCCGGTCATCAACAAGAGCCTGAACCTGTCCTATGCGGGGACAGACCTGTGAGGTGAAACGAGATGGTAAACGCATTTTCCTGCCTCTTAAAAAAGAAAGTAACCGAAACGCGCCCGTTACCCGATGAGGAGACAGAAAGGCTCGGCCGGGAGATCAAACGGGAGATCGACGCACGGTTCGGGCGCAGCCTGGCAATCAGGGAACTGGATGCAGGCAGCGACAACGCGGCCGAGATCGAGATAAACAACCTCTCGAATGCGTTCTACGATGTCGAACGGTTCGGCATCACGTTTGTCGCCTCCCCCCGGCACGCGGATGTCCTGATCGTGACGGGCGCGGTCACCCACAACATGGAGATTGCCGTAAAGAAGACCTACGACGCGATGCCATCGCCGAAATTTGTTGTGGCTGTCGGGGACGATGCCTGCGATGGCGGGATCTATAAAGGGACGTATGCGGTGCTCGGCGGGGCAGACAAAATCTTACCGGTCGACCTGAAGATCCCCGGCAATCCCCCCACACCCACGCAGATCCTTAACGGGCTG